>CAZCDD010000138.1:0-3667 GCA_964497405.1 uncultured Hydromonas sp.
AAGAGAAGTTTCCACAATTAAATATAGTGCGTTCAAGTGATATTTTAATTGAAATTATGAATAAAGATGTAAGTAAAGCAAATGGTATCGAAGTATTATTGCATCATTTAAATATGATACCTGCTCAAGCTATTGCCTTTGGAGATAATTATAATGATTTAGATATGCTCGATTTCATTGGTCTGGGGGTAGCCATGGGCAATGCGCCAGACGACGTAAAGAAAATAGCGTTTGCCGTAACGGAGGATAACAATCGCGACGGTATTTGCAAATTTTTGCGGAAAATAAAATTAATAGACTGATGAAAATACCTGTAGTGCATGTTTTTTAGAATGAGCTACAGGTATTTTGTATTCATAAAGAAATTTTGAAAAAATTTTAAATTCTAAGAAGGAGATTAAACTTTTTTGCCGAATTTGACTGTGAGAGTTAATTTATTCACAAAGTATTACATAATAATATTGGAAAGAAGGCGAGAAATTTTACATGTAACGATTAATGAAATTTATATATGTATACGATATGTGTATACATAGAGAGAAAAGGGAGGATTTTTTATGAACGGTGTACATCTCGTAATAATTACAGCGTGTGTACTTATTTTAGCTTATCGTTTTTATGGTGCTTTTATTGCTGCTAAAGTATTGACTTTAAATCAGTATAATGTACCGCCGTCCATTCGTCTGGAAGATGGTCATGATTATGTGCCGACGAATAAATGGGTGGTATTCGGACATCATTTTGCCGCTATTGCGGGAGCAGGCCCTTTAGTCGGCCCGGTTATTGCTGCGCAGTTCGGTTATTTGCCGGGCATGATGTGGATTTTAATCGGTTCCGTTATGGCAGGTGCTGTGCATGATATGGTAATTTTGGTGGCGTCCATTCGTCATAATGGAAAGTCGCTGGCGGAAATTGCCAAAACGGAAATCAGCAAACTTGCTGGTACAAGTGCATTATGGGCAACACTGTTTCTGCTTATCATAACGGAAGCCGGCATGGCGGTTGTTGTTGCCAATTCCCTGTTTAACAGTCCTTGGGGAACATTTACGGTAGGTGCGACAATTCCTATTGCCATTTTTATCGGTATTTATCTTAAGTATCTGCGTCCGGGACGCATTCAGGAAGCTACAATTATCGGTGTAGCTATGATTTTAATTGCTGTTGCGCTTGGACCATATGTAAGAGATTCTGCGACTCTCGCACCATATTTTACATATAATGTTGTTCAGATTGAAATTGCTATTGCTGTATACGGCTTTTTGGCATCGGTTTTGCCGGTATGGTTGCTTCTTGCACCGCGTGATTATTTGAGCACTTATATGAAAATAGGTACGATTTTGGCTTTAGCACTCGGTATTATTATCGTTGCTCCGGAAATCCGCATGCCGGCAACTTCTCCGTTTTTATGGGGCGGCGGACCGGTAATCAGCGGTTCCGTTATTCCGTTCGTATTCATTACGATTGCCTGCGGTGCAATTTCTGGTTTCCACAGCTTAATTTCCACCGGCACTACACCGAAAATGATTATGAATGAACGTCAGATTTTACCAATCGGCTACGGCGCAATGCTTACAGAAGCTTTTATTTCCATGATGGCATTAATCGCCGCAACAAGTCTGCATCCATCTGACTATTTTGCAATAAACTCCACACAGCAGGCTTTTGCTTCGTTGGGTCTTCAGGTTCAGGATTTGCCGATGCTGTCGCATATGGTCGGTGAAGATTTGATGCACAGACCGGGCGGTGCTGTATCGCTTGCCGTTGGTATGGCGGATGTGTTCTCTAAAATTCCGTATATGGAACAGTTTATGGGCTTTTGGTATCATTTCTGTATTATGTTTGAAGCGCTGTTCATTTTGACACTGATAGATGCCGGTTCCCGTGTAGGCCGTTATCTTTTGCAGGAACTTCTGGGCAGAGTTTACAAACCGTTCGGTAATACTGAATGGTGGCCGGGAATTATTTTCTGCAGTGCTGCCGTAAGTATTTGCTGGGGTTACCTTGTATTGCAGGGCAATATCGGTGAAATCTGGCCGCTGTTTGGTGTATCCAATCAGCTTTTAGGTACAATAGCTTTGGCAATCGGCACATCGTATATTTTCCGCATCGGCCGCGGCCGTTATGCGTGGGTAACGATGATACCGTGTATTTTCCTGGCTGTTATCACCTGCTATGCCGATTATTTGAATATCTTTACGAATTACATTCCTACCGGCAAATGGCTGCTGGTTGTAATCAGTGCTATAATGTTTATCTTAGTAGCAGTTGTTATGGTAGAAGCAATACGCAGCTGGATACGTTATGCGAAAACTGTTAAACAGGATTACAGAACGCGTGAAGAAATTGAAGCTGAAACAAAAGCTGAACTGCAAAAACAGGGTAAACTTGATTTAGTAAAATAAAATTTGATAAAGTAATGTAAACAAAAAGCAATTCATTTATAAACTTTTCAAGATGAATTGCTTTTTTTGTGTGCTTATCCATTTATTCGTTCACTAAAATACCGGCGTTTGCAAGTTCCTGACAGATGACAGACAGAGTGTCCTTGTCGGGAACTTCAATCGTATGGTAGTGAACGCCGTTTGTCATAACAAGTAGCGGCTCGGCTTTCGTCTGTTGCATTTTTTTTACGAAAGCGTATGTTTCGCGGCGTGTGGCGATAAACAGATTAACTCTGATTTCACCATATACAGGATGGTCGATAATAACGTCATGTACTTTACCGCCGTTGTCGACGATTATTTCAAATTCTTTTTTGACGCTGTCCTTATCGTTAGCATGACGGCAGCAGATAGTTTCCAGCAGATTGGTGTTTTGCGGCTTGACCGGCAGAATGTAGCCGCGCGGTGTAGCGTATATATCGTGGCCGGTGGCGCGTAGAACGGTGATGTCGCCGACGATTATCTGACGGCTGACCTGAAATTTATGCGACAGCATGGCGCCGGTTAGAGGCACTTTACTGTGCAACAGTGTTTCGAGGATTTTTTGACGCCTTTCTTCAGTATTCATATAATCACTCACTTTATAATTTATTTTGTTAAAGCAGCAACGGTTGCATTTGTAGCATTTATTAAATCCTGCGGTTTAATAATGATTTGTCCGCCGCGAATACCAGCACTGACGGCTATTTTTTCCCAATTCAAAGCTGTTTCATCAATGTAGACAGGATAATCTTTTTTAGCCCCGAGCGGCGAGCAGCCGCCTCTGATGTAACCAGTGAGCGGTTGAAGTTCTTTTAAATGAATCATTTCCATTTTTTTATGATTGGATGCTTTTGCTAGTTTTTTTAGATCGAGCTCATCGTCACCGGGAATACATGCCATGATAATATCATTTTTATCACTGCGGGCAACGAGTGTCTTAAATACGGTTTTTATATTCATACCGGCTTCTGTAGCAACATGAACAGCACTTAAATCGTTCAAATCCACTTTATATTCTTTCAGTTCATAGTTTATTTTCAAGCGGTCGAGTATTCGTGCCGCATTTGTTTTTTTCATATCAAAATCCTCCTAACTGTTGATTTTACGCTATTATTATAGCACGCTACTAAATTATTTTAAATTATTTTATATTTTTTTTAAAAAAAGTGTTGACATTTATTTGAAATCAGGTTATTATATAGAAGCTGACTCACGGAGACAGCAACAAACAAGAAATGTTCTTT
>CAZCDD010000139.1:0-3658 GCA_964497405.1 uncultured Hydromonas sp.
TTTACTATTTAGTAAAAAGTTAAAACGACTGAGCGCTTGTTTTTGGCCGTTTTTGGCCGTTTTTGGCCGTTTTTGGCCGTTTTTGGCCGTTCGTGGCCGTTCGTGGCCGTTCGTGGCCGTTCGTGGCCGTTTTTTTGGCCGTTCGTGGCCGTTCGTGGCCGTTTTTGGCCGTTCGTGGCCGTTTTTGTTTGTGAGAATTTACCAAACCCCCAATGTTTTCAGGGGTTTATACATTTGATATATCACTTTTGCTACATTCGGGATTAAAGAACTTTTGAATTAAAGCCCCTTTTGTGATCTGAAATTCTGTCGATTTTATTTGTTGTTATTTTGCGACAATTTTATTTTTATTTTCAAATTTACGGATTCTGTAAGGTTATTTTACTCAAAGCATGGCAAAAACCCGCTTTTCCCGCCGTCGCGGTAGGCATTGAGGTAATCTGTATCAATCTGTTTTAGTTTTATCCTGCATTTGTTGCACCCACCGTACAAGGCTTTGCTCACTTATGACCAAATCACCGTGTGCGTTCTTGGTTAAGTGGTTTTGTCGAGTGAGCCGCCTGATACTGGTTTGCACCGCTTGAGTTGAAACTGCGTCCATCCCCGTCATTTGTGCCAGTAAATTACGCACCTCTTGCGCATAGGGCGTTTGCCCGCCCTGAGCCATATATTGAATGACGGCTCTGTCTAAGGTTTTTAAGCCTTGCCACATCGCGCCATAGTTTTGACCGCTTGCCAGTGAGTTACCTAATTTAAGCCTTGCTTCATCTAAATTGTGCGTTGGGTCTAAAATCACTTCTTTTAATAATGCCCGCATTTGCATAGGTACGCGCCCCAAATCATTAAATGCCATGATCAACTCGGATATGCTGATGGTCTTGCCCGTAATCTGCTCATACACCAAAGCCAAATGTGAGACGAACCCGTCATCTAATACAGGTAAATCGAGATTGGTTGAAAAGTGGAAAAACGGCGCGCGTGCATCGTCGAACATTGCCAATAAGCCATTGCGTGATGAGCCTGTAAAAATCACCTTAATCGCATCTTTGTTCATATCCAGCCCCGTGCGTAGGGATGCCACCAAACCCGATGCCTGCTGAATATTTACCAGTTCTTGTATCTCATCCAGTAGTAATAGGGTCGGTTTATCGGATTCCGCCAATTGGCTCAGTATTTGGCTGATGTTGGTCTGCTTGTAATTTTTATCGGTTTCTTGCAGTTCAAAGCCCGTACCTGCCACCTGCACAGATTTTAGAGTTTCTTTGAGTTTGCTCACCCCTTTGTGAATATAGCCTGAATCAATGGCAAATATCTGGAGTGCCTCTATAAAACGCTCTTCTATAACTTCTGACACGCCATCTAAGAAACTGAAATAAAACACTCGATAACCCATGCTTTGCGCCAACGGCATAATATCTTTTCGCAAAAATTCAGTTTTACCCATGCGGCGCGGGGCAAACAAGGTTAGGGCGTGGACAATATTACTGTTAAGCGTATTCATTACCGATTGTGCCAAATCGGTGCGCGGGTAGTGCCAAAGGTCTTGGGTTTTCATAATTAGCAAAAATTAGCAAACGAATGATAATTAGCAATAGACGGCTAATAATGGCTAATAATGAACAAAAAGGCTTAAGAAGTCAATCAAATTAGGATTTAACCGCCCCCTCGGTTTTCCCGCCATAGCGGTAGGCTTTGAGGCAATCGGTGAATCAAACAGGTGAAGCCTGAAATGCCTGAATATTCGGGCGGTTTTTTTCCCACTTTTGCCGTGCTTGCCAAAGATCATAGGCGGCTTGCATATCCAGCCAAAAACCTGCCCGCCCGCCATTCTCTACACCTAACCATGCCTCTAAGCGCAAAGCCATTTCAGGGGTAATGCTGGCGTGTTCATTCAATACCCGCGACAACATAGCACGGGTAATGCCCAATTGTTGCGCCGCCGTGGTAATACTGATATTCAATGCGGGTAATACATCCTCACGCAAAATAGCGGCGGGGTGCGGTGGGTTGTGCATATTCATGGGGTGCCCTTTCTTATTGATTTTTCTGCTGTCATCATGCCACCCCTTCATGCTTGGCCGTCCACTCCCCATGCTTTTCTACTGCCACAATACGGGCGTTTTTGGCATGATCTATGGCGTTTAGGGTTTGTACAACACTGCTAATGGTTTGATTGCCATCTAACAGGTTGGCAAACACGACCCGTGCCAGCATTTCGGTGGTTTTGGCGGTTTTACCTGATTTTTCCCACCGCGCTATTGTCTGAGTGTCTTTGCTCAGTAGTTTGGCTAAATCAGGCTGTGACATTTCAAAATGAGTGCGTAAAAAACGAATCTCTTTGCCTGTGATATTGGCGGGTTTGTGTAGTACTGCATGGGCAATGGCGCGGGTCAAAGCCTCACCATCTTCAATCTGAATAGCCTTTCCATAGGGCGTGTCGTGCCATGTAAAGCCATTCACCAGCCATACATTATCTAAACCGCTCATATCGAATTTATAGAGTTCATTAGCCATCTCTTGCCCCTTAATAGACAGTTACCACCGTCACAACCACTTCACCGCTTACCACCGCAACCACTACCGAATAATTCACACCTGCACAATATCTGTTTAATTCAACCTCTACCGCCCCGTGTATGTTTGGCTCAGGCGGGCGGCAAATCGTACCGCGCTTTAAAGCCACCAAAACCATGTCAAAGGTGATCTTGCGCTGAACCATGCGCTTGCGTGCATGTTCACTGAATCGCACATTTTTGGTTGCAACTGCATTTTTAATGATTTTCAGATATTGACTATACGGCATGGTTAACCTATCAAAATGATAGTTTGATTATACATATATTGCCTATGATGCGCAATGAATGACCAATAAGCCCTTTGCATGGACGTGGATTTTGTGACGATGTTACTCATTGTTACGGTAACACTTTTCTAAAAGTAACACGTAAACCCGCGCCAGTGCTGGATTGTGACGATGTTACTCATAGCCCCCCCTAAACCGACAAAATTTTTTCACTTACAAGGTCAACATTTTTAGGTTGATTCCTGCACAATCCCGAATTTTTTAACGCCTCTACGCGCGCGCGTAATGGATATATGAAAGCACTCAATGCGTTCAATTGATCTAAAAACAAGGTAAACATTTTTAAAACAGGGATTTTTTTTGCGCATGGGGTGAACGACGGTCTATGGCTTGAGGCCGTCCAAAGTTTTACCCCGCCCTACCGTACCACTTTCAATGCAACGCCTTCGTACCGTTGCTGATCGAGATAGTTTGCCCATGTCTGCATCATCTCGATACGTTCGCTCATAAAGTCCTTTGAACCATAGGCGCGTGATACTTCGTTACCTGTGAGGTGGGATAGTTGTACCTCTACGATCTGCTCTGCATAACCACAGCGGTTCATAATGCACTTCTTCGCCAATCCCCTGAACCCGTGTACATCCTGCACGCCCTGATACCCCAGACGTTTGAGTGCGTTACTCATAACCGCATTACTCATGATGGCGGTCTTGCCCCCATTCATGGACGGGAATAGATAGCGTCCTCCACCTGTGATTTTGCGCAGTTCTTTGAGCTTTTCAATCGCCTGGGTGGACAGCGGCACATAATGCTCAGTACGCATTTTCATACCATAACGCCGCCCGTCTGGTTCTA
>CAZCDD010000140.1:0-3650 GCA_964497405.1 uncultured Hydromonas sp.
TGGTGCATGGCGAAGTAACCGACGCCGAGATTGATATTTTTGACCGCGAAGCGGTGTTCATCGAGCGTGTGCTGATTCCGTTGCGTGCACGCTATCCGCAGCTCAAAATCGTCATGGAGCACATCACCACAGCGCAGGCCGCCGAGTATGTCGCCACCGCTGAGGAGGGTATCGCCGCCACTTTGACCGCGCATCATCTGCTGTACAACCGCAATCACATGCTGGTCGGTGGTATACGACCGCATTATTTTTGCTTACCGATTTTAAAGCGTGAAACGCACCGCGCCGCGCTGCTCAAGGCCGCTACCTCAGGCAATCCGCGTTTCTTCCTCGGCACCGACAGCGCACCGCATGCGCAACCGACCAAGGAAACGGCCTGCGGTTGCGCCGGTTGCTACACCGCCTCGCACGCATTGGAGCTGTACGCCACTGCGTTTGCACAAGCCGGCGCATTGAACCAACTGGAAGGGTTCGCCAGTCTGCACGGTCCGGCATTCTACGGTTTGCCGGTCAACACCCACAAAGTGCGCCTGAATGCCATACCATACGTCGTACCGGCGTCGTTTGACTATCTGGGCAACGACACGCTCGTACCGCTGAACGCGGGCGAAACGCTGGCGTGGACGTTTGCGGGAGCGATCTGATGCTGCGCCTGAGTTTACTCGCGCTGATGAGTGCATTGACCCTCTCGGGCTGTGCGGTGGTGGCGGTCACCGGCGCCGCGGTTTCGGTTGCGGCCACGGCAGTCAAAACCACCGCCAAAGTTGCCGGCGCTGTGGTTGATGCCGCGATTCCCGATGGCGACGATGACGAAGAGAAAAAAGCCGAATAATCCACGATAGCCGTTCATCATGCCTTTAGCGCCGTCCGAAGCCCTCCAAATCAACTGGTCTGCGCCGTGGCTGGCGCACCTTGCGCCGCGTTTTGCAAGGCATACCCCAGAGCGCTGGGCGCAAGCGCCCGATCTAAAAGCCGCGCTCAACGCCGCGGTGGACGAACTGCGCGCGCAGGGTTTGCCCATGTTGACGGGGCGAGGCAAACCGCTGCACTTCATTGCGCAAGCCGATTTGCCCGAAGGCACCGCCTACGAAGCACACATCGCGCAAACCGGCGGCGTGCCGACACGTTTGAATCTGCACGATTTTTTTAACGCATCCATTTGGCTCACTTTTCCGCTGACCAAAGCGGTGCTCAACGCCCGCCAATTCGAGCAAATCGCCGCGCACGGCGTTACCCACCAGCGCGGTATGGCACGCGACGCGCTGACGTTGTTTGACGAAAACGCCGCGCTGTTGGTCACATGCAACCCTACTATTGCCAACGCCCTGCGTGCCTTTGACTGGCACAACGCCTTGGTCGCACCGCGTGCGCTGTGGGAGAATGTGAACGAACCACGCGCCGATGCGCAAGCGGCCGTGTACCTGTTTGGTCACGCGCTGATGGAAAAGCTCACCGCGCCGCGCAAACCGATGTGTGCGCACACTTGGGTGGTGTTGATTGAGCCGGATTGGTTTGCATTGAGCTTGACCGAACGTTTCGCACAATTAGACCAGCAGTTGTCTGAGCAACTGCGCACACATCAATTCCACACCCACGATTTTTGTCCGCTGCCCGTTCTGGGCATCCCGCATTTTTGGCAAGACAACGCCGATACAAGCTTTTATAATGACACGCAGGTATTTCGCGCGGGGCGCTTGCGTGAACAAGCAAGCGAACGTGCGTGCAAATGAACGCACAAAGCACAACCCTGACGCTGACGTTTTTTCGTTTTAACCTCCCCTTTTTGGAATCGACATGGCCGTTAATTTCCCTCATATCACCGCAGCACTACTCCACCCCGTCGCCGGCATTGAGCTCGGTTTCGCGCAGGCCGGCATCCGCAAGGCCGATCGCAAAGACTTGCTCGTCGTGCGTCTGGCCGAAGGCACATCGGTCGCGGGTGTGTTCACTACGAACGCCTTTTGCGCCGCGCCCGTACACGTGTGCAAACGTCATTTAGCAATCGATAACGGCATCCGCGCGCTGATCGTTAACACCGGCTGCGCCAATGCCGGCACGGGCGAGCACGGCATGCGCGACGCCGAAACCACCTGTGGCGAATTGGCTCAATTGCTCCATATCACCGACAGCCAAGTGCTGCCGTTCTCCACCGGCGTGATTCTCGAACACCTGCCGATGGACAAACTGATCGGCGGACTGCCCGCAGCGATAGCGAATTTGACCGAAGACAACTGGTACAACGCCGCACAAGCGATCATGACCACCGACACGCTGCCCAAAGCCGTGAGCAAACAAATTCAAATCAACGGAAAAACCATCACCATCACCGGCATTTCCAAAGGTGCGGGTATGATTAAGCCCAATATGGCGACCATGCTCGGCTTCGTCGCCACCGACGCGGGCGTGGCTCAGGCAGACCTCGATGCCATGATGCGTCGCATCGCCGATCAGTCGTTCAACTGCATCACCATTGATGGCGACACCTCGACCAACGACTCCTTCATCGTCATGGCCAGCGGCGCTTCAGGCGTGAATTGCGCGGCCGGTTCAGACGAGCTGAACGCGTTGGAAGCCGCGCTCACCGCCGTGGCACAAGAATTGGCACAACTCATCGTGCGCGATGGCGAAGGCGCGACCAAATTCATCAGCGTCATCGTGGAGCGCGCCGAAAACCTCGCCGAGGCCAAACGCATCGCCTACAGCGTGGCGCATTCGCCCTTGGTCAAAACTGCCTTCTTCGCCAGCGATCCAAATCTCGGTCGCATCCTCGCCGCGATTGGCTACGCGGGGGTGAAAGATTTGGACGTTAACGCCATCGACCTCTACCTCGGCGACGTACATGTCGCCACCGCCGGTGGTCGTCATCCGAACTACACCGAGGAGCAAGGCCAAGCGGTCATGAACCAAGCCGAAATCGCCGTGCGCATCGTGCTCAATCGCGGCTCGGAGAAAACCACCGTATGGACCTGTGACCTGTCGCATGAGTATGTCAGTATCAATGCGGACTATCGGAGCTAATATGCGCTGCACCATCCTTGCATTGAGCTTTCTGCTGTTGAGCGTGAGCGCACACGCCTCGTATATGGAGAGTTGTGCGCTCAACGGCATGGTGCTCAATAAACCTCAGCAGTATCGGGTTTATTTGATGAACGATGAAGGTCTGGAGGTGGAGCGCATCGAAACCCGCTTTCGCTACAAAGTCACGCGTTCTCGCCCCAACGGTCGGGCTGACTCTGGCTGCAAACATCTCATTGGACAAAAGCTCAACGTCGTACTGGACGAGCCGATGGCAAACGCACATCTGCGCCCACGGCGATGGTTGAAACTGAACTACAACGCCATGAACGACCGTGGACACCCAGACACCATCACCCGATTCACCCTACGTAAACCCTAAACCACCATGAATTCCGACCTGCTCAATGCCACCCTGCGACAACTATCTGATACACTGGCTCGTGCCCAACTGCTGCTGCCGCAAACCGCGCAGCAAGTCGATTGGAACGCACACGCCTACATCTGGCAGGTGCGGCACGGACGGGGGTTTTTACAGGCGTTGCATAACCCGCGTTTACAGGAGCTGGACGATCTGCTTTCGATTGACCGGCAAAAGCAAGCCGTACTGGACAACACCGAGCAATTCGTGCGCG
>CAZCDD010000141.1:0-3638 GCA_964497405.1 uncultured Hydromonas sp.
CTTCGGCTTGTTTTTGTGCGGCGATGTAGTTGGTGTAGGCTTCGTCGCGTTTTTGGCGGGCAATCAGTCCTTCGCGCGCGAGATTGTCCACGCGCTGAAAGCTGGTTTTGGCCAGATCAGCGGCGGCTTGGGCGCGTTGCCAGTTGGCGCGTGCCATGTCGACCTCTTGCGGGCGAGCGCCGTTTTGCGCTTTTTGTGCCACAGCCGCGGCGGCGTCACGCGCGGCTTCGGCTTGTTTGACCTTGGCTTGGATTTCGGGGCTGTTCATTTCAATCAGCGGGGTGCTGACGTCAATGGCTTGGCCTTCTTGCACTAAAATTTTGCCAATGCGTCCAGACACTTTGGCGGCGATGTCGGTTTGCTGGGCATCCATTTGCCCTTGGATGAGGGTCGGCTGCTTGCGCGAGGACAGCCAAACACCCAAGACGATCGCCAGCAAGATCAGGGCAACGAGTATGAGGGTGGCAATTTGTTTTTTCTTGTTCATGGTTCATCCAGTATGGGGTGCTGGGCTCAGCGTGTCATTTTTTCGGAGTGCGGGTTTTGCCGCTGTTGAGCACTTGCTTGGCTTGAGCGGCAACGGTGGCGTTGTTAATCATGTTATTGGCGCGCAGGCGGACATCGGCGCGAGCGGCATAGTCGGTGAATTCGTCCGTCCTGCCGCAGCTATCGAGCAATTGCGCCAATGCCTGCACGTAATCGTTACCGGCTTTAGCCTGCTCAGTCAGTGCCTGAAAATACTGAGTTTCAGCACTCATCAGGTCAGGAATGGTGGCCAAACCTTCACTCACGCTTTTGCGTTGCAGCCGCACCAATTCGCGCGTTAATTCGATATTGGCATTCAGTGCGAGGTAGGCGGTACGCGCATTTTCAGTCGCGCGCCAGTTTTTTTCTACCAATAATAGGATGTCGTCGCGTACCTGTGCATCGGTGTAATGCGCTTGCATCACTTGCTGCTCTGCCGATTGGGTCATGTCGCGTCGATCCAGACCGCTCCACAGGGTCCAGTTGGCACTCACGCCCGCCACCCATGAAGGTTTGTGCGTGCTCAATTCATGCGCGCCATAGACACTGACCGAGGGCAGGTAACGGGATTTTTCTACCTCCAATAATCGCTCAGCCTGCTGTTTTTTTGCCGCGACTTTGTCCAGTCCCGGATGGTTTTGTAGGGCTAATTCTTGGAAATGCGTCAGTGGTTGCAAGGGGTGCGATAGCACGAAAATCGGTGTGGTTGGGCGCACTCTGTTGCTGCTTTGTAAGGTGCGTTGCAGGGCAACATTCGCCAACTGCGCATCGTTACCGGCTTTTTCAAGCTGACGTTTGGCGTCCTCCAGTGCAACTTTGGCGCGCAGACGTTCGGCGTTGGAAATCAAGCCTTCTTGCAACATCCGTTCGGCGCTGTGGTCGTGCGCGGCGATGGTGCCGACGGCGGCTTTGCGCAAGTCCAAAGCCACGCCCGCGAGCTGCGCTCCGAAGTAGCGTTGTACCAAGGTAACGTATAGTTCGTGCTCGGTCATGGCGGCATCGGCTTGCGCTTCGTCAGCGCGGGCGGCCAGCATACCTTTGGCGGCGCGGATTTTGCCACCGGTGAATACGGGCCAATAGAGCAGGGCACTTTTATTGACGGTGTGGCCTTTGGCGTTGAGCGGAATTTCGTTGGGAATGATTTTGGGTAATACGGTACCCAACTGTGTCATTCCAGGAAGCGGAATGGATGAAATGGATTGACCGGCCAATTGCTTGGCTTCGCTTATGTCCAGATCATAGCTCAAATCGTATTTTGTATAACCGGCGTGTAGGATGACATTGGGCCCGCCCAGCCATTGAGCCGCGTCACTTTGCAGTTTTTTACTTTGCACCTCTGCTTGGGCAGCGGCTAATTTCGGCGAATGGGCCGTCATTTGGCCCACGGCGCGCTGAAAATCCATATCCACCGTACCGGAAGTGGCGCGAGCGCTGCTTGGGTCGATTTCATGGGGCTCAGACACGGCTTCGCTCGGAACTGCGGCCGTTTGTGCGGCGCAAAGCGAGCTATTGGCTAGCAACAGGGCGCTCAGGCTTGCGAACAGAATGTATCTGGGGAATACGGGGTTTGACATGGGCAAGTGCTCAATGCGTGTTTTATTAATAACAATCTGTCATTATGAGGCAAAACCAACTCCATGTGCTGAGATAAGCTGAAAAAAAGACACTTTGTCAGCCAAAGTGTCTCATTCGTGAATCAGCGTAATTCAGTCAGTCCGCCCATATACGGCTGTAAGGCCGCGGGGATTCGGATGGCGCCATCGGCTTGCTGGTGGTTTTCGAGTACCGCAACCAGTGTACGACCAACCGCCAAACCAGAGCCATTCAAGGTATGCACCAATTCAGGTTTGCCGGATTCGTTACGGAAACGGGCTTGCATGCGTTGCGCTTGGAAGGCCTCGCAGTTCGATACGCTGGAAATCTCGCGGTAGGTGTTTTGCGACGGAACCCATACTTCGAGATCATAGGTTTTCGCTGCGCCAAAGCCCATATCGCAGGTGCACAGCGCGACGACGCGGTATGGCAGCTCGAGCGATTGCAGGATTTTTTCGGCGTGGCCGCGCATTTCTTCCAGTGCTTCGTAGGATTTTTCTGGGTGAACGATTTGCACCATTTCCACTTTTTCAAATTGATGCTGACGAATCATGCCGCGTGTGTCACGTCCGGCAGAGCCGGCTTCGGAACGGAAGCATGGCGTTTGCGCGGTCAATTTGATCGGTAAGTCCGTGGCTTCAACAATAACGTCGCGAACGATATTGGTCAGAGGTACTTCAGAGGTTGGAATCAAGTAGAGCTCGCGCGATTCCTCATCACCACCTTTGGTAACCCAGAATAAATCTTCTTTGAATTTAGGCAACTGCCCCGTACCGTACAAACTGTCGGCGTTGACCATATACGGCGTGTAGCATTCGGTGTAGCCATGCTGCGTGGTGTGCGTATCGAGCATGAATTGCGCTAAAGCACGATGCAGGCGCGCCAAACCGCCGCGCATGAAGCTAAAACGCGAACCAGTCAGTTTGCCCGCCATTTCAAAGTCCAGCAGGCCGAGTTTTTCGCCCAGCGCGACGTGATCTTGTACCTCGAAATCGAATTTGGGCACGTCGCCCCAGCGTGCGACTTCGACGTTTTCGCTTTCATCCGCACCCACCGGAACGGATTCGTTGGGTAAATTCGGGATGTTCAGCAGCAGGCTGCGCATTTGGTTTTGCACTTCGTCCAATTGCTCGGCAGAAGATTTGAGTTCTTCGCCGATACCTGCGACTTGCGCCATGATGTCGGATGTATCCAATTTTTGCGCTTTGCGAATACCGATTTCTTTGGAAAGCTTGTTGCGTTGCGATTGCAGCTCCTCGGTTTTCACTTGGATGGCTTTACGCTGCGTTTCTAAGGCGTTAAAACCAGCCACATCCAAGTCAAAGCCGCGCGTTTTTAGGCGCAGCGCCACGTTATCAATATCTTTACGCAATAATTGTATGTCTAACATAATCGATCCGAATTTATAGATGAGTCTGAAAATAGCTCTGAGCACCGTGCGCATGCAAAGTGCGTTCAAAGCATGATTTTAGCAGATACGCGGGGGAAATTTGCTACAATGCGCGGCAATAGAACAACAC
>CAZCDD010000142.1:0-3631 GCA_964497405.1 uncultured Hydromonas sp.
GCGGCCTGCGTGAAATGGGCGCACACGTCTATCACGACATGAACGAAGGCATCAAAGACGTGGACGTGGTCATCATGCTGCGCCTGCAACGCGAACGCATGACCGGCGCGCTGCTGCCATCCGAAGCGGAATATTTCAAACATTACGGCTTATCGAAAGACAAACTCAAACTCGCCAAACCCGACTGCATCGTCATGCATCCAGGACCGATCAATCGCGGGGTGGAAATCGCCTCCGATGTCGCCGACGGCCCACAAGCCGTCATTTTGCCGCAGGTGAGTTTCGGCATTGCCATTCGCATGGCGGTCATGGCGATTTTGGCAGGAGGAAAATCATGAGTCACACCCATCAAACCCTGATTATTCAAAACGCCCGTTTGGTACACACCGTCGGCGCAGCGCATGTGGACGAAAACGCCTCCACGCTGTATATTCAAAACGGTCAGATCGTCGGCATCAATCAACAGCCCACCGATTTTCCAGCCGACGCGCAGAGCATCGAAGCAAACAATCAACTCATCAGCTTCGCACTCGCCGATCTCGCGGTACATCTGAGCGAAAAAGGCGGCAATCGCATTGACGTGACCGAATCGGTGCTCAAAGCCGCTCTGCATGGCGGTGTCGCGCATGTGGCCTGCCTGCCCGACGCGAATCCGATTTTGGACGAGCCGCGTTTGGTCACACAAATCAAACGCCAATCCGAAGCACTGAATTTGGCCACCCTGCACCCACTTGGCGCGCTGACCCAAGGACTCAAAGGCGAACAACTGGCCGAAATGGCCACCCTGGTGGAACACGGCTGTGTCGCCCTGAGCCAAGCGAATCACCCCATCCGCAACACCCAAGTGCTGCAACGCGCCCTCGCCTACGCCGCCAGCTTCGGCCTGCCGGTTTGGCTGCGTGCAAACGACAGCTATCTCGGCGGCGGCTTTGCCGCTTCAGGCGCGTACGCCTCACGTTTGGGCTTGTCCGGTGTTCCGGTGGCCGCCGAATCCATCGCACTGTTCACCTTATTTGAACTGCTACGCGGCATGGGCAAAAACGCACCGAAAGTCCACATCTGCCGCATTTCCAGCGCCCGCGCAGTGGAACTCATCCGCGCGGCCAAGTCCGAAGGGCTGAACATCACCTGCGACGTCAACATGCATCATCTGCATTTAATTGACACCGATATGGGCTATTTTGATGCGCAAATGGTATTTGACCCACCGCTGCGCTCATGCGCAGATCGTGACGCACTGCGCGCCGGCGTACTCGACGGCACGATAGACGCCATCGTCTCCGACCACAGCGCGGTCAACGCCGACGCCAAATCACTGCCGGTTGGTCAGGCACAAGCCGGCGCAGTCGGTACGCAATGGTTGCTCAACAGCGTGCTGCATTTTGCCCAAGACACCCACACCGATGTCGCACAAGCGCTGAGCCACAGCGTGGCGAAGGCCTATGCGATTTTGGGCTTGCCAGCACCGACTTGGGAACAGGGTGCAACGGCTAATTTTGTGATATTTGATGAAACCGCGCATCAGCCTATAGACGCAGCACACATCATCGGCTCACATAGCAACACACCGTGGTTGGGTTACGAGCTGAGCGGACGCATCACACAGGTGGTGCATCGCGGCGCCGTCATTTAATTGAGCGTCACGACCCATAAAAACCTCCGCGACACAGCGTGTGCGGAGGTTTTTTATTGCATCAACCAATCTTTATATGGGTTAACTCACATTCAACACCGACTGAATCCGCACCGTTGCACGGCGCAGAGCCGCGACAACCCGCTCATCACCGGCCAGCGCGCCCCACAAATTCGCATCCGCACAAAACGCCACGATCGGATCGGCCGCTTGGCAAATCGCATGACCGACTTCAGGGTTCATCGCTTGATCTTCGTATTGAAAGCGCACCTGCCCTTTGTCCCAACGCTGCAAGAACATCAAAAATGCCGCAGGCAGCACCGCCACCGAATCAAACGAAATCCCACGAGCAATGCAGTCACGGAAGGTAGGCACCACATAACCCGGAATCTTTGAAAACCCATCCATCGCCACGCGCTGGATGGTGTCGCAAATTGCCTCGTTACCAAATCGATCCAGCACCACATCGCGGTATTTCGCCAAATCAATCGGACTCGGTGACAAGCACGGAATTGCATCGTTGGTCACATAGTCATACGCCAATTGACGAATCGCCGGATCACGCACCCCTTCATGAATGTACTGATAGCCCTTGAGCGCACCGTTCCACGCAATGCAGCAATGTGTGGCGTTGAGCAAGCGAATCTTCGCCTCCTCGTAGGCAGACACCGAATCCACCATTTCCACCCCAACGTTCTCCCACTGCGGACGCCCTGCACAGAAGTTCTCTTCGACCACCCACTGAATGAAATCCTCACCCATCAGCGCAGCACCATCATCCTTACCGGTGGCCGCCTTGACTCGCACGCGCACCTCATCGGTTGGACGAGGCGTGATGCGATCCACCATATCATTCGGGCTGGTGGTATTCGCCTCCACCCAATCGCGCAATTGCTCGTCACCGATCAAATCGATAAACTGCAAAAAGCCACCACGGAATTTATCACCGTTGTGCCGCAAATTATCGCAGCTGAGCAAAGACACTTGCCCCGCACCACTGGCAATGCGCGCACGCAAAATAGTCACCAACGCACCATAAATCGTTTGCCCGACCAAGCCTGCACGCACACGCTCAATATCCGCCTGCAAATCGGTAAAACTCAAATCCAAACGGTTTTGATCATCCAGATAATAGCCCGCCTCGGTCACAGTAAAAGAAATGATCCCCGTTGCCGAATGCGCGCCGATTTCCACCAACCCAGCCAGAGTCGGCTCATACGGAACCACATAGCGAATCGCATCTATGGTTTGATAGCGATGCTCACCCGAAGGTGAAATCGTTTCCAGAGTATAGTAGGCTTGCTGCTTGAGCGCATCGATCACATCGAGCATATCAGCGCGCAAATGACCACCGGCAAGCACCCAGCGCTCATCCCCCGCATCCAACAACCTTTGAACATACACAGCCTGATGTGCGCGGTGAAACGAACCCAACCCCAAATGCAACATCACGCGACTACTTGGATTAAAACTCATGATAACACCCTCTTTCGTTGTGAAAGTCGATGGGCAATGAGTAAACTACTGGCTCAGGCTTGAACCCTCCCAATCGACTTGAGCTGACAAAAACCATGCAAAGCAATCGATTGAACCTCACCAAATCAACCCATCTTTCGAGCAGTGACTTGCGAGAGAAATATCAAATACTATATTTAATCGATTACATATTTGTTTATATCATACGCCTAAAATTAACGCTTGGCTCAACAAAATCAACAGCCGGAAATGGCGTTAAGTTAGCTCAGCACACATCAATCGCCGTTTGCATTGATTTGACGAAAGCAACTGAATCCAATACGACATCCAACACGCCCCAGATCTCAAACACGCCAAGGTCTCTTAAATCCCCTCATGATGCAGCCTCAGCCATGAACGACAAAAAACCCGCAAAACTCAGTGTTTCTGCGGGTTGGATTGTTAACTATTGGCGTTGATTGTTGATCACATGGTGCCCGGGGCCGGAATCGAACCGGCACGCCCCTTATTCAGGTAAGCGGC
>CAZCDD010000143.1:0-3593 GCA_964497405.1 uncultured Hydromonas sp.
ATATAACCACGATCGAGTTAAGTTGAAACTAAAAGGTCTGAGTTCTGTATAGTACAGAACTCAGACCTTAAATGCCGCTGAGTTTTACTGTCCAACTTTATGGAGCAGCCATTAAAGCGGCTTTTTCTCTAATCGCTCAGTAGTTGAAATTAATCGGTCCAATGAGGCGGGGCAAATTTTGCCTTAATCATCGGTTTGTTCGTGCGTACCAGTTCATCGGGGCCCACACCAGAATCAAATTTTAGGTGGCCATTGGGCAGCAGAGTGAAGGTAGGTACTTGGTATTTATAGAAATTCTTGGCATCCAATTGGGCAACGACCTTTTTATCTTTCAAAACGGCCGGATACTCAGCGCCCACATTTTCAGATGGATCTGAGCCATAGTACTCACGCACCAGCAGCCCACCGTCTGGACGACGGCTAATTTCTACGATGGGGTTGTTATCTCTGTCCCAAACACCTAAAAATGCTGCGGCCTCATCTTGCACCGGCGCTTGAGCCGGTTGCGGCGCTGCTACTGGATCAACAGCTTGCTGTGCCTGCGGTGAAGCCACAGGTACCGATGATTTTACGACGGGTTCTGATGGCTGAGCACAGCCGATCAATGCACATGCAGACAGAGCCATCAAGCCACGAGACAAGTTAGGGGATTTAATCATAACGATCCTTTCTTTTGTTTGAAATATGCGTATACATACAGTACCGCACCAATAACCACAAACAGCCAGCCGATAGGAATCAAGGCAAACGGTTCGTGTAGCACACCCTGAGCATCAACGGTCGAGCCGATGAGATTAAAAGCGATCCAGCACATCACGCCAATCAACAGGGAAATAAGGCCGATTTTTTTCAATGGACTCATAGCAGTCTCCTTTCTTGAAGAACAGATAAAAAAACCTTATGAAAAGTAAGGTTTTAGTTTATAGATTGGTTGACTACAAAGATCAAAAACTTTTCATCAAAGTTTTATTTTGATGTTATGTTATAATGTAACAACTATATTCTGGTGGGATGCTTTTTTATGAATAATGCTCAATGGATTGAATCAGCGGATGCGCATTGCCTTAAAAATGGGGCGAAGCTGACCGAACTGCGCCGGCAGGTGTTGGAGCTGGTCTTGACGCACGATGGGGTGGTCAAGGCCTATCAGATTTTGAATGATTTACAGCAGGCACGCGGCTCGGCGGCGCCGCCGACGGTGTACCGTGCTTTAGATTTTTTGGTGGAACAGGGTTTGTTGCACCGTGTGGATGCGCTCAACGGTTATGTCGTGTGCCGCCATTTGGAATGCGCGCATCCAAGTGTGATTATGACCTGTCGCGACTGTGGCAAGGTAGATGAAATGGCGGCGGATGAGGGCTTTGCCGCGCTGCACCGCGCATGTGCCGAGCATGGTTTTGAGATAGAGCAGCAGCAATTATTGCTCAGTGGACGTTGCGCGCAGTGCAGTGCTCAGATCCAAACATCGTAAATGCAAGGTGTTGATGCTATGAAATTTCCTAAATTGAATTTACTCACGATGTCGCTTGGGCGTCGTTTGGCCTTAGCCTTGGCGGTTTTGGCGTTGCTGTGGCTGGCGATTTTTTGGGCATTGGGCGGGTTTAATGCTGCGCTCGGAGGTGTGCGGTGAGTGTGTATTTGAGTAATGTCACGGTCAGCTATCAGCGCCGACCGGCGGTACATCACGTCAGTGGCCGTTTTGAATGTGGCTCAGCGACCGCCATCATCGGTCCGAATGGCGCGGGCAAAAGTACTTTGCTCAAAGCCATTGCCGGTATTTTGCCGCTGGATCATGGGCAGGTGGCTTTGAGCGATTGTGCCGCGCATGAGATGGCGTATCTGCCGCAAAAAGCGGAGATTGATTTGTCGATGCCGATGACGGTGTTTGAGCTGGTGGCGACGGGATTGTGGCGACGCATGGGGGCTTTTGCCGGTATCGATGCGGCAGGAGTGCAGCAGGTTGAGTTGGCGCTGGAGCAGGTTGGCTTGCGGGATTTTGCCTCGCGTCCTTTGGCGGCATTGTCGATGGGGCAATTGCAGCGGGTGTTGTTTGCGCGGATTTTGGTGCAGGACGCGCCGGTGATTTTGCTCGATGAGCCGTTCAATGCGGTGGATGCGAAAACCACTGAGGTGTTGCTCGGTTTGGTTCGGCGCTGGCGCGAGGAGCAACGCACGGTGATCGCGGTATTACATGATTTTGAGCAGGTGAAACGCTATTTCCAACGCGCACTTTTGCTGGCTCATGAGGTGGTGGCGTGGGGCGAGCCGGAAACGGTATTGACCGCCGAGCATTTGATGCAGGCCAATGAGCGCTGCGCGCACTGGTTCAATCCGGCTCAGGTGTGCCAGACCGATGCAGGGCTGAGTACGCAGGCAATTCATGCCGAGCAGGTGGCGCACGATCATCATTCACACGCCGCCCACAAGCATGCGTGTCACGATCATGATGCGTCAGGTAGTGCAGGAGGGCGTGTATGAGTTGGTATGAGCTATTGATTGCGCCGTTCGCTGATTTTGCCTTTATGCGACGTGCGCTGGTCGGTTGTCTGGCTTTGGCCTTGGGCAGTGGGCCGGTGGGACTGATGCTGGTGCTGCGTCGCATGAGTTTGATGGGCGATGCGATGAGTCACGCGGTTTTGCCGGGTGCGGCTTTGGGCTTTATGTGGTTTGGCTTGAGTTTGCCCGCCATGAGCGTGGGTGGCTTTGTCGCGGGCGTGGTGGTGGCTTTGCTGGCGGGTTTGGCTACACGCTTTTCTAATCTGAAAGAGGATGCGAATTTTGCAGCGTTTTATCTGATGGCGCTGGCGCTGGGGGTGCTGATGATTTCCAGAGCGGGAACGCAGGTGGATTTGGTGCATATTTTATTTGGCTCAGTGCTGGCGGTGGATGAGGCGGCTTTATTGCTGATGGGCATGGTGGCAAGCGTTTCTTTGGTGGGGTTGGCGGTGATGTATCGTCCGCTGCTGCTGGAAGGCGTTGACCCGATTTTTCTGCGTTCGGTTGGCGGTCGTGGCGGCGTGTGGTATCTGGGCTTTTTGATGTTGGTGGTGCTGAATCTGGTGGCGGGTTTTCAGTCGCTCGGCACGCTGATGTCGGTCGGATTGATGATGTTGCCCGCGATCAGCGCGCGTTTGTGGTCGCACAGTATGGGCAAAATGCTGGTGATTTCCGTTTTCATCGCCTTGCTTTCGGGCGTGGTCGGCTTGCTTTTGTCCTTTCATTTTGAATGGGCTTCGGGACCAGCGATTATTGCTATTGCAGGTTTGGTGTATGTGTTTTCTCTGCTGTTTGGTGCCGTGGGCGGTGTGCTCACGCGCATGATTCGATTAAAACATTTTGAAAAATAAGGGAGTGATTATGAGGTTTTTTGGGCGTGTGTGTCTGGCTGCGGGCATGACTTTGGGTTTGATGGCGTGTGGTCCCGCCAAACAAGCGGAAACTGTGGTTCAGCCGGTTTCGCCTTTATCTACCCACAGTTCGGTCAATCCGCCGGTGGCTCAAGCTTCTGCGGTGCGTGTGGTGGCGAGCTTTAGCGTGTGGGGTGATATGGTCAAAGCGGTTGGCGGGGAACGTGTGCAGGTGGATAGTTTGGT
>CAZCDD010000144.1:0-3579 GCA_964497405.1 uncultured Hydromonas sp.
GTACATCGTCTCGGCGCTATTGGTGGTGATCGGTTTGGGTTTGGTCAGCGGTGTGCTGTAATTCGTTTTTTTGTCGTGATATCCATCCTTTCGTTCGCGTCATAAGCTGTTCATTCATGCTCATTCCTTCCTTGATGTACTAAAAATACGCCGATTTTGGCCGCAACCCGCTATACTGCCCCCTGTTTTGACCCATTTCGGAGTATTGCTGTATGTTGCCTGTGTCCGCACTTAAAGACATGTTTCCCGTCATCATGACGCCCAGCCATGATGGTAAATATTTTCACAATTACACGGTATCGCTGCTCAACTTTGTGGTTGAAGCGCAGCAAATCGGTATGCCATTGCAAGTGGTTTTGCATCGCGGCGAAAGTTTGATCACGCGCGCACGCAATGACTGTGTGGCGCAGTTTCTGGCCAATCCGCAGTGGACACACTTATTTTGGATTGACTCGGACATTGGCTTTACGAACGAGGCCGCATTTCGCCTGCTGCTCTCCGACCATGACATCGCCGCGGGTGTGTATCCGCTCAAACGCGAAAATTGGCCGGAGCAGGGCATCCCCGCCGGTATGACGCAGCAACAATTCGAAAGCACCTACACCCGCTACACGGTCAATACCAACGGTGTGAACGAAAGCAATGAGCTGCTGATGGAAATCACTGAAGACGGCTTTCTCAAACTCGATGAAGCGCCGACTGGCTTCATGGTCATTAAACGTCAGGTGTTTGAACGTTTGATGCAAAGCTACCCCGAGTATCAATACGTTCCCGATGCGGTGGACATCGAGGATCAAGGCTTGCACTACCGATTTTTTGATGTGATGGTGGATCCGCAAACCCGCCGCTATTTGTCTGAAGACTATGGTTTTTGCCGTTTATGGAGCGGGCTGGGTGAGCATATTTATATCGATTGCCACTCCAACCTGACGCATCAAGGGGCGAAACTCTACAACGGCCCGTTTTACAAATCCCTGCGCGACAATCTCTCCGCTGCGATTGGTGCACCTAAAGGTGCGGTAATGAAATTGAGCGGATTGCAGCATGTGCCGGAAGAATAACGTTACTATAGTTTTGATGCTACTTTGATGCGCGTAGAATGGAAAGAAGCTTGAGAATTAGGAAAGCGATTAGTGCGGTTGAAATAAACCAACTGCCGAAGATGCTCAGAAAATATTCCCAATCAATATTAGATTCACAATGAATTTCGCACATGGAGTTGTGACGCCAGCCAATATATGTCATCAACGAAGCGAATAGCACACCTATAATGCAAGAGATTAAGTACTGTAATTTTCGGTATTTGGGATTGATTCTGGACATAAATAGTCGATTCAAATAAGGAGCTATTATCATAGCTCCTTATTTTTTAAACTTTCAATTGTTTAAACGCCTTTTCCGCCGCCGAAATGGTATTGACCACATCATCGGCGCTGTGCGCGGCGGAGACAAAGCCCGCTTCGAACGCCGAGGGGGCGAGGTACACGCCTTCGTCGAGCATGGCGTGGAAAAAGGCGGGGAACAGGTCGGTGCGCGAAGCCATCATGTCGGCGAAGCTCTGCGGTTTTTCCTCGGCGAAATACAGGCCAAACATCCCGCCTTCACAGTCGGTGGAGAACGGCACGCCGGCGGTTTGAGCGGCGTATTCGAGGCCGTTCATCAATTGGCGCGTGCGCTCGTACAGATTTTGGTAAAAATTCGGCTCGGAGATGATGTCCAAGGTGGTCATGCCCGCGGCGACCGCCACCGGATTACCGGACAGGGTGCCTGCTTGATACACGCCGCCGAGTGGCGCCATGTGCGCCATGATGTCGCGGCGACCACCAAACGCGGCAACCGGCATGCCGCCGCCGATGACTTTACCCAGTGTGGTGATGTCCGCTTGCACGCCATACAGACCTTGCGCGCAGTGTTTGCCCACACGGAATCCCGTCATGACTTCGTCGATGATCAATACCGCGCCGTGCTTGGTGCACAGCTCGCGCAGCGTTTGCATGAATTCAGGTGTGGCACGCACGAAATTCATATTTCCCGCGATCGGTTCGAGGATGACGCAGGCGAGTTGATCGCCTTTTTCTTTGAACAGGGTTTGCAGTGCTTCAATGTCGTTGTAGGGCAGCACCAGCGTGTCTTTCGATACCGCTTGCGGCACACCGGCAGAAGATGGATTGCCAAAGGTCAATAGGCCAGAACCTGCTTTGACCAGCAGACTGTCGGAGTGGCCGTGGTAGCAGCCTTCGAATTTCACCAGCAAATCACGACCGGTGAAACCACGCGCGAGGCGAATCGCGCTCATGGTCGCTTCGGTACCAGAGGAGACGAGGCGCACTTGTTCGAGTTGCGGCAGCATTTGGCACAGTTTTTCGGCGATTTCAACTTCGGCGCGGGTCGGTGCGCCGTAGCCGAGGCCATTCGCAGCGGCTTCTTGCACGGCTTTGACCACGCGCGGATGGGCGTGACCGACGATGATTGGCCCCCATGAGCCGATGTAGTCGATGTATTTCGTGTCGTTTTCATCCCAGAAATACGCGCCTTCGGCACGCTTGATAAAGCGCGGGGTGCCGCCGACGGAACGGAAGGCACGCACAGGCGAATTCACACCGCCCGGTGTGGTGGTTTGGGCGCGGTCAAAAAGGGCTTGGTTTTGGTCTAAAGCAGTCATATTCTCGGTATTCAAGTATCAAAATTATTGCAAGGTATTGGATGAAGGCGCTGGGCGTTTTTTCGGTTGTTCCTGCTCAGGTTCTTCGTGTTCGGTTTGGCGCGTCCAGTAAAAGCGGTCGGGGATTTTTTTGCCCATGCCCATGCTGATGCCGAACCGCAAGGTTTGCCAAGTGTATTCGAGGGCTTCGCCGACGGCCTGTGGTGTTGGCTGACCGTGTGCAATCAGTGCGCTGATGGCGGCGGATAAGGTACTGTTGGCGCCCAAAAAGGCGTCTTTCAAACGCGGCGTGGTATCGGTGCGCAGTAGTCCGTCGCTGGAGAACAGCTGATGGATGACTTGCGAATCCGGCGCTTTGGCATCGGTGGCGAATACATACTCGCAGCCGGATGAGAGCAGCGCTTGCGCGTGTGCGTTGGCCAGTAGCTGTGGATGTTCGTCTTCGATCTGCGAGAAGTTGTGTTTGACCTCAGCGAGCTGACGCAGCAGGTGGCGTTGTGCCACCAGCAGATTGGTACTCGGCAAAATCAGTTCGTGCACGGCGGTGATGATGTCTTCGGCACTGTTGTTGTCATCATCGTCCGCGACGAGGATGGAGGGTGCGAGAATGACGGGGACTTGCGGATAGTCGGCCATGATTTCGGCAATCACACGCACGATCTGCACGTCCGGTAGCACGCCGATTTTGATGGCGTGTACGACCGAGTCCTCTAATAAGGTTCGAGCCTGGTCGTCCACCCAGTCCGCATCCAATGGAATCACGGCTTCGAGGCGGCTAAAATCTCCGGCCAGTAGGGTGGTGGCGACGGTAAATGCGCTGGCTTCCAAGCTGGCGCAGGTCAATGCGTCGGCAGCGATGCCTGCACCACCGGTTGGATCGTGTGCATTAAAACTCAAAACAATGGGGTATGTCATGG
>CAZCDD010000145.1:0-3560 GCA_964497405.1 uncultured Hydromonas sp.
CGAGGGGAAACCCAAGGAAATTCGACCAGTTGTTCGATGGTGATGGATGGTTTACTTAAAAGCGGGTGTCCCGTTCGGCAGAAAAAATAACCACAATGCTGACCGACCACTTCGATTATAAATTGTTCGTGCTTTTCCAAGCGGCTGATTTCGGTAATGCCGAGGTCAATGGCTTGCGCGTTGAGCAGATGGATGATTTCAAACCAGCTGGCATCATGCACCATCATGCGGATGGTTGGGTGTTTGGCGAGAAGCTGAGCGGCGGCGGTAAAGCCAGACATGATGCTGGGGTACGGGCCGGTGGCGACACGCAGCGAGCCGATATTATTGCCCGTTAGCATGGCGATTTCTCGACGCAGATCGTCTTCGGCAGTCAACCACGATTTACTGCGTTTGACCACCAGTTCGCCAAACGCGGTCAATGATATGGCGCCACGCTGACGATCCAGTAGCATGACACCCAATTCAGCCTCCAATGCTTGGATGCTTTTGGTCAATGCGGGCTGAGAGATATTGAGCGCTTGGGCAGCGCGTCCAAAGTGGGCGTGCTGAGCCAGTGCGATGAGGTGTAAAAGGCGGCGTTGTGTGATCATGATAACCAATTATTTATTAAAAACCAATTAATTATTCATTTTACATTATTAATGTGGGTTGGTAAAGTCTCCAAACGTTTCTTAGTAAACGGGTTGTTCAAATGATTATTTCAATAAAACATAGGAGCTTTTTATGTCTAATTCTACTCAAACTCTTCCGAAAGAGTTGTCTAAATGGTGGTGGCTGCCTCTGCTGCAAGGTATTGCCGCTTTTCTCTTGGCTGCTGCTTTGTGGTCCGCACCGCTTAAAACTTTGATTGGAATAACGTATTGGCTGGGACTGTATTGGATGTTTGATGGTGTCATCAATATTGTCCGAGCTTTTACCGGAGGTACAGGGCAAAGTCGTATGTGGTTGTTGCTGGCAGGGATTGTTGGATTGATCGCGGGTGCGATGATGACCATGCATCCGACGATGGCGGGTGTGGTGTCTTTGAACTTCATGGTTGCATTGTTTGCAGTTTCCATGCTGATTAACGGTTTGATTTTGGTGCTGTTTGGTCGTCATGTTGAAGGCGAAGGTCGCCGCCGTTCGTGGGGCAGCTTCTTGATTGGCCTTTTGTATGTGTTGGGTGGCTGTTTGTTGTTCATGAATCCAAGCATGACCGCAGTTACTTTGTGGTACATGTTTATTTTCTGGGCGATTTTTGTAGGGTTTGGATCAATTTTCCTGTCTTTCGAACTCAAAGCTCTTGGAAAGAAGTCTGATTGATGAGCTCTTTTTTAGATTCTTTACGGCAAATCCGCTTAGGCTTGTGCGCTGCCTTTGGTAGCCCGCATGTGCGGGCACTACTGGCGCTCACCTTCACCTTCATTGGTTTGGCCTCCGTGTTTTACTGGTGGGTCGAGGGGTGGCAGCCGGCGGATGCCGTCTATTTTTCGGTGATGACCATCGCAACGGTGGGTTATGGCGACTTTTCGCCGCATACGACTGCGGGTAAATTGTTCACCATTTTTTATGTGTTGTGCGGGCTGGGTTTGTTCGTAGCGGCGGCGACTGCGGTCGCCGACAGCGTGATACAGAATATTCACCAGCGAGATAAGGAATAATAATTGATGCCGATTGACTCGTTTGATTTTGCACATAGCAGCCTGATGGGCTGCTTTTTTCGATGTGTTTGCCTCGAATACGGGAGGTTCTGATGCCGCGTCCAGCTTTGATTGCCGCTATTTATGGCGCTTTGGCCGGTGCTTTGGCAGCGGTAACTTTATGGTGTATGAATGGTGTGCGCCATTGGGTGTGGTCATTGTCCGACGCGCGTTGGTATATCCCCGTGGCCATTATGGTTGGCGGCGTGCTGATCGCTTTGATTCGACATCTCAGTGAGGATGCGGATTTGAATGCGCAGTTGGCGCAGGCGCATGATGTTTTGCATCTGAAAAAACGCCGGACTTTTTTTCTCGCGCTCTCTGCCATCGTCGCGGTTGGCTTCGGCGGATCGGTGGGGCCGGAAGCGGGCTTGATTGCCGTGGTGTCTGAGGCTTCTGCCATTGTCGCCATTTTGATTGCGAAAAGTCGTTTTGAGGTTCGCTTGATCGGTGATACGGGCGCGATTGCCGCTTTGTCCGGCTTATACGGTGCGCCTCCCGGCGCAGCAGTCTATGCGGCGTCGGAAGATGAGATGAATCCAACGATCGATCATGAATCCACACCACTGGCTTTGAAATTTTTAGCCGCGGTGGCTGGGTTTGTGGGGTTTTTGTTGGTGGCGCGCTGGCTCATTCCCTTGGAAGGCTTGCGCTTGTCGTTGCCTGCGTATGTCGCGCCGCGCGATGGCAGTGATTTGCTGTGGGCGATTGTGCCTGCGGCATTGGGCGCGTGTGCCGGTGTGGTGGTGCGTTTGAGTCATCCGTATGTGGTGCATGCGTTGCAACGTTTGGGTGGGGTGAAAACGCAGACCTTGGTGGGGACGGCGGCTTTTGCATTATTGGCTGCTGCTGTACCGTGGGTGCGTTTTTCGGGGCATCATGAATTGGTGCATTTTTTGGAGCACGGCGTTCAAGCGGGCTGGCCGGCGTTACTGGCTTTGGGATTGCTCAAGGCTTTGGCTTTGACCTTGTGTCTGAGCAGCGGCTGGCGTGGCGGTGAGATTTTTCCTTTGTTGTTCGCAGGGTCGGTTTTGGGTCTGGTGGCGGTGGCTTTTTTGCCTGCTACGCCGATGACGGTGGCATTGGTCGCGAGCATGACTGCGGCCGCAACGGTGGGTATGGGTAAGCCGATTGCCGTGCTGCTCATCATGTTGCTATTGGCCGGAACCAGTGCGCCGGGCGCGCTGTTTGTCGGGGCTTTGGTTGGGTACGGTGTTGTGCGCTTACTGCCCTCGCATCATTGACAAAGGCGTTGGCTCTGCACAAGTTACGCGAGTTCCAACGCTTGCTCGATGGCTTCCAACTCTTCATGCAGTGCCAACCACTGCTCCTCCAGATCGGCGATCTGCGCGGTGAGTTCGCTGTTGCGGCGCACGGTGCTGGCGAGCTGGTCTTTGTGTTCCGGCGCGTAGGCGGCTTCGGAGGCGAGCCAGTTTTGCAGCTCGGTGTTTTCCTTTTGTGCGGCTTCGAGTTGTTTTTCTAATTTGATTAATTTTTGTTTGAGCGGTTTTTGTGCGGCGTTGAGCGCATTGCGGCGCTGGGCGGCTTGTTGGCGCGCTTCTTTTTTGTTTTGTGAGGATTCGTTCTCACCATTTTCATTATTGGGGTCGGTTTTTTTGTCGTGGGTGCTTTGTTTGAACAGTTGCCAGCTTTGTGCGCACCACGCGCGGTAGTCGTCCAGATCGCCTTCAAATGGTTTGACCGTACCGTCGGCGACGAGCCAGAAGTCATCCACGCAGTTGGCCAGTAAACTGCGGTCATGCGAGACGACGATCAGTGCACCGTTGAACTGCTGCAACGCGACGGTGAGGGCGTGGCGCATATCGAGGTCGAGGTGGTTGGTCGGCTCGTCCAGCAGCAGCAGGTGTGGTTTTTGCC
>CAZCDD010000146.1:0-3551 GCA_964497405.1 uncultured Hydromonas sp.
GCGCGCAGGAATTCACCACGTTTAAAGATGGGCAAACCGCGATGGCGATTCACGTGGTGCAGGGTGAACGCGAGCTGGTGTCCGAGTGTCGTTCGCTCGCGCGTTTTGAGCTGCGCGGCATTCCGCCCATGGTTGCAGGTGCGGCGCGTGTGCGTGTGACCTACCAAGTCGATGCCGATGGCTTGCTCACCGTATCGGCGCGTGAAATGAACTGTGGCGTTCAAGCTGAAATTACCGTCAAGCCCTCCTACGGTCTGACCGACGAAGCGATTGCACAAATGCTCACCGACGGCAATAAAAACGCCGGTGCGGATATGCAAGCGCGCGCTTGGCGCGAAGTTGCGGTGGAAGCGCAACGCATGCTCGCCGCTCTGGAAAGTGCCTTGAGTGAAGACGGCGAGCTGCTCGATGAAATCGAGCGCACCGCGCTAAACAACCGTATGAACGAAGTCGCCCAGCTCGCCGCACAAAACGACACCATGCCGATTAATGAGCTGCGCACTGCGTTTGACGCGCTCGGCGCAGAGTCCGAAGAATTCGCCGCGCGTCGTATGAATAAAGCCATAGGCAAAGCCTTGGCGGGGCAATCCATCGACAGCCTGTGATGCAGAAAAGAGAAAAACAATGACCAAAATCACCGTACTTCCTCATACCGATATTTGTCCGGATGGCGCGGAATTCACCGCGCAAGAAGGCGTATCCATCTGCGATAACCTGCTGCAAAATGGCGTGCATATTGAACACGCTTGCGAAAAAGTCTGCGCCTGCACCACCTGCCACGTCATTGTTCGTCAGGGCTACAACTCATTGAATGACATTGAAGATCAGGAAGAAGATTTACTTGACATGGCGTGGGGCTTGACCTCTTTGTCTCGTCTGTCCTGCCAAGCCATTGTCGCAGATAAAGACCTCACCATTGAGTTGCCCAAATACACCCGCAATCATGCGAGTGAGGGCGAGCATTAAAACCCGTGCGCGGTGAACGTGCGGCCTCAGTAAAAGTAGAAAAACCCTATCAGTACACCATACACGCGGCATTGAGTAGGCCGAACACCACCGAGAATCCGGCACTGATGGTACCCATCGCTTGATTGTTGTTATGAATGTCGTAGTTGAGGGTTGGGATCAGCAGGCGCGTGATTAGGTGTGCGAGGTACTGCACCAGCAAACCGATCAATGCCCAAATGGCCATGTCGCTCAATGCGGTGCTGTGTGCAATCGCCGATGATAGGGGCAAAACATAGCCAATCAATGCGCCAATAAACGCCGTTGCCGCGGCGTGATTGCCCGCACGGATGAGCTTGACCTCGGGAAAAGGCGTGAGGCGAATATAGATGAGCACGAACAATAATAAAAAGGCCCATGCGCTCAAGAGATATAGGATGAAATTGGGTAAGGTGCTCAATGCTTGCATGACAATTCCTATTTAAAATAATGCGGTAGAAAATGACTGGTGTCTTTGGTGATCGGGGATAGGTCTTCGCGTATGCCCATACCGGCGGTTTCATCGCCGACCATCCATGAGCCGATGACCGTCCAGCTGTTTTCAAATCGAGGCAGTGGATGCAGGGTCTGATAAACCCAGCCTTGCGGTGGCTCTTTCACGGCTTCGCTGATGTATTGACCATCGGGATAGTGCAGCTCAATCCCCGTTCCTTCGCGAGAAAAGAGGGGTTTACGCGCATAGCCGGTTTGCGGCGCGTTCGGCAAATCCGCCAGATTGAAGCTGGTGGCCAGTAAATTGGGGTGATTGCGATGCGCTTGCCATAGGTGAGCCAAGAATCCTTTGTTGGACAGCAGCATTTTCCAAGCCGGCTCTATCCAGCGGGTGTGAGCATTGAACAGATGCGGGGCAAATTCGTCGCGCACCATCCATTCCCACGGGTAGAGTTTGAACGCACGACGGATTGCCGCTCCTTCGTGATCAACGAAAAACTCGCCATCCCAGCCAACATTGTCCATGTTGAGCCAATTGCAGGCAAATCCGGCTTGTACCGCGGTATCCAGTAGGTAGTCCAGATGAACGGCGTCTTCCTCTTGGGTGTAAATCCCCAAAAAATGCAGCGGGTAGTTTTTGGGTGTGGTGCCATCGTGGCAGTTCCAGTAGTGGCGTATGAAGCGCCAACGCTCAATCAGCTTTTCATGCAAGCTGTTGAACTGATCCGCATCGGGGTGGACATCTTGGAGCCAGACCCATTGTGCCAAACTTGACTCCATCAGTGAAGTCGGCGTGTCGGCGTTGTATTCCAGCAATTTCGGTGGGTTGAGCCCATCGTACACCAAGTCCATTCGCCCCAAAAGCCCGGGTTCGCGCTCATTCCATGAGTGCTCAATCGCACTTTGCCAGCGTGCATCAATAGCCAAACGTGCCAGATCGCCACGGCGTATTAAATTCCCCGCCACCTCCAAGCACATGTGATGCAATTCCAAGGTCACGTCGTCAATGAGATCTATCTGTGCCTCGGTGAAACGGTAGGCGTAATTTTCCTGCCAATACAAGCCATCTATGCTGTGAAAGCCAAAACCGATTTTCTCCATTTTGGCTTGCCAATTGGGGCGGGGTTTCTGAGGTTCACGAATCATGTTTAACCTCCGCGCGAAAAACCACGACCAAAGCCACCGCGGCTAATGCTGGAGCCGCGAAAACTGAGCGTCGATAAATGGGTGTGGCCATCGGAAGTGTGGCCATCTGCATGGTAGGCGCGGCCATTGTCATCCACATCGGGGCCATACCAGCGTCGTCCGCCACCACTGCCTCCTCCAGAGCTTTTGTCTTCTTCGCAATCTGCTGGGGTGTTGTTCCAATCGGCCAAACACGCTTCACGCGATTCATATACGGGGCGACGGGTATTCACCGTGCGGTCGGCAGAGAGCCAGATCATACCTGCGATGGTGCCAACCAGAACCACTTGATAGGTGATTTCTTTCCAATCGCGTTTTTTCTCTTCGTCGGATAAATCTTTATAAGGAGTACTCATCTCATGAACCTGCAACAATCGGGTAGTGACAGTCTATATTAAGGACGTTGCCAAATTGTACTCGTTTTAAAACCCGCTCGGCACGCGCCACTGGTATTTCATGCTGATCATTCGCAGAATAAATACACACAGACTGCCTAACACCAGACTCACAATCGCTTGCACCTGAAAGTGCATCAAAATGAGGTAGAGCCACGCACCGGCGAATGAGCAGGTGGCGTAGGGTTCGGAGTCGATCAGAATCAGCGGTGTTTCATTGCACAGCACGTCGCGGATCACGCCGCCAAAGGCTGCGCCAATGACGCCGTACATGGAGGCGACGAAGTAGGGCATGCCCGCGTCCAAGGCAAGCGCGGTGCTGGTGATGGTGAACAATCCCAAGCCAAGTGCGTCGGCAACCAGCATGCTTTTGAGCGTGAATACGCGTTGCATGAAGTGCAGCACTTTGCCCGCAACCAGTGAAAATATGAACAGGGCGATGATGTATTCCTGATGCTCCACCCAAAAAAATGGCCGACGATCGAGCAGCAAATCGCGCAGCGTCCCGCCGCCAAACGCGGTGACAAAGCCAAT
>CAZCDD010000147.1:0-3546 GCA_964497405.1 uncultured Hydromonas sp.
AACGGCGCTCGGCATATTGCACTGACCGACCACGATCAATTGGCCGGTTTGGCGCGGGCACGCCAAACCGCCGAATCCTTAGGCATGACCTTCGTTGATGGTGTAGAAATCTCCGTCTCATGGCGCGGTATGAGCGTACACATTGTCGGGCTAAACTTGGATATGAATAACACGGCGCTGGCGCAAGGCTTGGCGGATAACGCCTCAGGCCGAGCCAAGCGAGCGGTCATCATGGCCGAGCAACTCGAAACGATTGGCGTGAAAAACGCCTTAGAACGCGCCTTGCAGGAAGCCCACGGGCGCATGGATTTACTCGCGCGCACCCATTTTGCACGGGTTATGGTTGCGGATAAAAAAGCCATCAGCGTGCGCCATGTGTTTCAAAATTATTTGGTTGAAGGCAAACCCGGTTTCGTTGCACATGAGTGGGCGCAATTGGCGCAAGCACTTGAGTGGATCCATGGCGCGGGTGGCATTGCCGTGCTCGCGCATCCCGGACGCTATCCGCACGATGCCGACAGCGAGCAGGATTTGATTCGTGAGTTTGTCGGCTTGGGCGGTCAGGCGATTGAGGTCGTGACGGGCAGCCACAGCAAACAACAGTTCCGACACTATGCACAGATTTGCCACGAATTGAATTTACACGCTTCCTGTGGCTCGGATTTTCATGGCGAAGGCGAGAGCAAAATGGATATTGGTCGCGCGCCGGCTTTGCCCGCAGGCCTGCGTCCGGTGTGGCAACTGTGGAATTAATCCCTGAGCCCATGATTATTTGGGTAAAATAGCGTCTGACCGAAGCGATCATTTTGAGGGCGTGATGAACCTCAAGCAACAGGAACACTATGGATTTTAACGAACTGATTCGTAATATAACCTTGTATATCATTCCCGTGATTTTGGGGATTACTCTGCATGAGGCGGCTCATGCCTATGCCGCTCGCTGGATGGGCGATGACACCGCCGAGCGTTTGGGGCGAACTTCTCTGAATCCTGCGCGACACATTGACCCAGTGGGCACCATCGTAATGCCTTTATTGCTGCTGGTGCTGACCAGTGGGCAATTTACATTTGGCTATGCCAAACCTGTACCCGTAAATTATGTTCGTCTGCGTCGCATCAATATGCGCTCGGCAATGCAGGTGGTGGCTTTTGCCGGACCTGCCGCGAATTTACTCATGGCCATTGGCTGGGCGATTGTGTATGCGCTGTCCACAACTTTATTGGGCGGTGAAGAGTTTTTTGTGTTGATGAGCCGAGGCGGGATTTTGATTAACTTGGCATTATTCGCATTTAATCTATTCCCTATTTTGCCTTTGGATGGCGGTCGTGTATTGAATGGTTTTTTACCCCGTTCTTTATCCGCACAATTTGAGCGTTTAGAGCCGTATGGTGTGTGGATTGTGATGATTTTGGCGTATGCCACGCCGTTCGTATTTGACTACTGGATGGGCCCGATTATTTCCGTGGCGCAGGCTTTGTTATTGCCACTGATTCAACTCATTCAGTCGATATTTTCTTAATTTTACCGATTTTTTAATTTTTAGAGTGTTTTCATGTTTCCAGAACGCGTTTTATCAGGGATGCGCCCGACGGGTGCGCTGCATTTGGGTCATTATCATGGGGTGTTGAAAAACTGGGTGCGCTTGCAAAGCGAATACCCATGTTTGTTTTTTGTGGCCGATTGGCACGCCTTGACCACTCACTACGATGACCCGAGCATCATCGAGTCCAGCACACATGAGATGGTGATTGATTGGCTGGCAGCGGGGATTGATCCGTCTCAGGCGACGGTGTTTGTACAATCGCAGGTGATTGAACACGCCGAACTGTTTTTGCTGTTGGCAATGTCTGCGCCGCTGGGTTGGTTGGAGCGCGTGCCGACCTACAAAGAGCAGATTGAAAAGTTGCGCGAAAAAGATTTATCAACCTATGGCTTCTTGGGTTATCCTTTGCTGCAAGCGGCTGATATTTTGATTTACCGCGCGCAGCATGTGCCTGTGGGTGAGGATCAAGTACCGCACTTGGAAATGACCCGTGAAATCGCACGTCGTTTCAATTATTTGTATGGCCGTGAGGCGGGATTTGAGGAAAAAGCGCAAGAAGCGGTGAAAAAGTTGGGCAGTAAGTTGGCCAAACAATACATCGAATTGCGCAACCGCTTCCAAGAGCAGGGCGAGGAAGAGGCGATTGAGCAGGCACACGCTTTGCTGGATGAGTCAAAAAATCTCACTTTGGCCGATCGCGAGCGTTTGTTTGGCTATCTCGAAGGCAGTCGCAAAATTATTTTGGTTGAGCCACAAGCCTTATTGACCAAAGACTCGCGTATGCCGGGTTTGGATGGACAAAAAATGTCGAAAAGCTATGGCAATACCATTGCGATTCGCGAAGATGCCGATTCCATTACCAAAAAAATCCGCACCATGCCGACTGATCCGGCGCGTGTACGTAAGACCGATCCGGGCGACCCGGAGAAATGTCCGGTTTGGGCGTTCCATCAAATTTACAACGATAGCAATACCTGTGCATGGGTCCAAGACGGTTGTAAAAACGCTAAAATCGGCTGTATTGAATGCAAACAGCCGGTGATTGAAGCGGTTTTGCGCGAACAGCAACCCTTGCTGGAGCGTGCGCAAACCTATTTGGATGATCCGACCTTGGTACGCAATATCATTGCCGATGGTTCTGAAAAAGCACGCAAAATGGCGCAGGAAACCATGCGCGATGTGCGCGAAGTGATGGGGCTGGGTTAAGGATGATAAAAAACCGAGGCTCGCGAGCCTCGGTTTTTTTGAGCGATCACATCCCCTTAAACGGCGGATGGCGATACAGCCATTCGGGATTGTATGTGGCGATCAGCGCAATTGCGGCGCCACTCAAAAATCCCTCTCCCCAGCCCAGTAGAATCGGGCTGGCCCAGATGATCGAGTTGCCTTGTATCGGGATGAATTTAAATAATTGCCCGATCAGTGTGAGATTGATGAGCATGGCCAGCATCATCCCCACCGCTGCGACGAAAAAGCCGCGAATAAAAATATAGGCAAACAAACGATGCGGTAGAACCCGCTGAATCACCTGATGCAAAACGGCGATAATCATCAAAGGCAATACGGCTGCCAATAAAAACTGCATACCCCAAATCCACGGTGAGGTATGCACGATGATAGAGGTCACCAGTGTGGTACACGCCAGAGCCAAAATCGCCAGAGGCATACCCAATACCAAAAAGGCGACGCTTGCGCCGACCAAGTGAAAGTACAGATGATCCATCACTTGGCCTTTGATCAGCCACAGACAAATCAAGATAAAGCTGATCCACAGCCATAAATTCAAACGATGCGCTTCTTGAAAATCCTTGCGATGAATGGCGACGCTGAGTGCGCCGAAAATAATGCCCAGCGCGATTAAATTAATCAGCGCCCAAATAACCGGTGACCAGTGTTGTAGAGGATGAGCAAGGGTAAACATAGATTCAATCAAAGAGACAACTCGCACAATACGCGCACGCATGGTTTGCCGTAGGTATGACACAAGATAGGGGAACGGTTG
>CAZCDD010000148.1:0-3436 GCA_964497405.1 uncultured Hydromonas sp.
TTAGCGATGGTTTGAAACTCGGCATGAATGCGCGCGCTGCACTGCTCACGCGCGGCATTGCCGAAATGCGCCGCTTTGCCAACGCACTCGGCGCGAACCCCGATACCATTTCCGGCTTGACCGGCGTCGGTGATTTGATATTGACGGCGACCGGCGATTTATCGCGCAATCGCACCGTCGGCCTGCAATTGGCGCAAGGCAAAGCACTGGATGAAATTTCAGCATCACTTGGGCATGTGGCCGAAGGCGCACTGTGCGCCCATGCCATGCTCGCTTTGGCACAGGAATATAACGTCCGCGCGCCGATCACCCAAGGTGTCTGCGCCATTTTAGACGGTGTCGCGCCGCAAAAAGTGATTGAGCAACTGCTGGTGCGCGAAGCGATCAGCGAGCACTGATTAATTTTTCTCCGGCACCTGCGCCATCACATACTCACTGATTGCGGTGATCGACAGCGACGGATTCACGCCCGGATTGGCCGAAATCATCGAGCCGTCGCAGACATACGCATTCGCGTAGCCAAACACCCGCCCTTGCGCATCGATCACGCCCTGCGACGCATCCGCACCCATCACGGCACCGCCCAGCACATGCGCAGTTGAAGCGGTGTTCAAAAGCTGCTCGGTGAACAGCGTGTAGACCTTGCCATCCATCTGCTCGGCGTACAGCTTCGCCAGCTCCTCCGCCCGCGGAATATAGGCCTGTGGCCGCTCGCCGACATCCAGCTCGGTTTTCAGAAAACCAAAACGATTGAGTTTAAACTGCAAAGTCGAATCCAAATGCTGCATGAACAGCATCACTTGGCTTTGCTTCGCCCAGTCTTTGGCAAAGGCGATTTGCAGGTATTTTTTCGGATGGGTCAGCCACTGCCGCACCATTTTGCCCAAGCGCACCCAGACATTCGCACCATAGGCCATCGGCGCATGCGCCACGCGCCACGCACCTGAGCCCGCGCCGTAGCGCACCGGCTCCAGATGGCTGTGCTCGTCGGTGTGCAGCACCGAGCCAATGGCGATGCCTTGGCTGTAATCCGTGTCGGTTTTCTCGGTCGCGATGGTAATCAGACACTCGTTATTGCTGCGAATGTCTTTACCCACACGATCGGACAGCGCAGGCATGGATTGTTTATCCTTCAAAGTGAGCAACAACTTACTTGTGCCCAATGCGCCGGCGGAGAACACCACGCCGCGCGTTTTAATCACATGGGTTTTCGGGCGAAACAGCGCGCGCGGCCAACTCCATTCGCGCGAATCGCGCACATGGATTTCATAGCCATCCGCGCCGTTTTCGCCCAATGGTTTTACGTCATGCACCAAGGTTTCCGCAATGATCTGCGCACCGCGTTTTTGCGCCAGATACAGATAATTTTTATCCAATGAGTTTTTTGCATTGTGCCGACATCCCGTCATGCACGAGCCGCAGTGCAGACACGGCGCACGATCGGGGCCTTCGCCATCGAAATACGGGTCGGCTACGGTTTGACCCGGTGTTTGCCCCTCGCGTGCGAAGAAAATCGACACCTTGGTCGCGTGAAATTCATCTTCACGGTTGATTTTCTGCGCCACCCGTTGCAGCAGCTCATCGCCCGCACACAGCTTCGGATTCACCTCAGCGCCGAGCATGCGATATGCGGTATCGTAAAACGGCGGTAACACGTTTTCCCAGTCATTCAACTCCGCCCAACTGCCGGTTTTAAAAAACGCCGGTTTGGGAATCGGCAGCGTGCAGGCATACACCAGCGAACCACCGCCCACGCCCGAACCGGACAAAATATTCAGATGGCGGAAAAAACTCAAACGCATGATGCCCGTCCATTTGAGCGCAGGCACCCACAGCCAACGATTCATCTGCCAGTTCGTCTTAGGAAAATCTTCAGCGCGATACCAGCGCCCCTTTTCGATCACCAGTACCTTGTAGCCTTTTTCCGACAGACGTAAGGCGCTGACCGAGCCGCCAAAACCACTGCCGATGATGACAAAATCGTACTCGGTATTGAGTAAATCAATCGCGCGCATGAGGTCTCCTGTTTGATTGAAATCATGTAACTTAATCAATCTTAGCTGAATTTGTTTTGATTTAATAGATAAAGCTGCAAAAAAGCCCGCAGACTTGCGGGCTTTTTCATCCATGGATACGAGCGGCTTATAGACTGAACTCCTCAACCCATACCCAATAAGCTCAAACAGAAGGTTTTGTAATCCGCTGGTTCGTCGCATTGCAGCAGCAGGCCAGTCCTTGATGTAATAATTCGAGCACAGGAAAAAAGTTATTACCTCTTTGAGGGGGCTCTGTTCCGATCGAGCGAGTGATTTTTTGGCGCCTAATGCCTAGGCTAAGCAGCCTATTGTACGAATTTTTAGGCGCGATTGATTTCATGTGGTTTGTAGGGCTTAGATTCTAACTTTCCGTCAGCTATATCTTGAGCGAATTGGCATGCAATGTCGGTAGCTTTGCTCTCCAGTTGAGCTGCAATGTTGGCTAAATACTTGCTGTTCTCCTCAAGCTTAGCTTGCTCTTGTAAAACGTTGGAGATTGAAATGAGGCTGTACTGAGTGTTAGCATCATCTTCTTGCTCAAACATTACCGCATCTTTGGGCAGCCGTTGCTTGTCTAAACTTTTTGTAATAAAAATAAGAGCGGCATAACCGGGAACTCTACGTCCTGACCAATGAGCGAAAATATGGCGCAGTTGTCGGTGCATTACAAAAATTTCAGCGACTTTACGAACTCCCTCGGCAAGATCAGCATTCCAAGTGCAGCTATCAGCACATGCCATAAGATGCTCTAGTGTGTCCTTATCATTCAGTTTTAAGGCGAATGAGGTCGATTCGCCTAGCCTGATGTAGCTAAGGCTATTGATAACTCGCCGCGCTTCAAAATCTGCGGAACAGTAACTTTGTATAAACTTTCCAATCAAAGTGTAATCTTGAACAGATAGCGGTTCTGTGTCATGTAAGATATGCCCAAGAGACATCCTTGCGTTTTTAAGCTCATCATCCATAAATTTTCATCAATTCTATCTCATTGGGCGCATTAGAAAACCTGTTCTTACTGATCTTAACCGCCCAATGAGTTCATTTATCATCCTTTGACTATCCCTTCGCCAGCACTTCGTTCAATGCCGCTTCAAAGCGTGCCACCGTGCCGTCCACGTCGTTGAGTTTGTCGATGCCAAACAGTCCCAAACGGAAGGTTTTGTAATCCGCGGGTTCGTCGCATTGCAGCGGCACGCCTGCGGCGATTTGCAGGCCTTGTTCAACGAATTTTTTGCCGTTTTGGATGGCATCGTCGGTGGTGTAGTACACCGCTACGCCGGGCGCTTGGTAGCCTTCAGCGGCGACGCTAATCAAGCCTTTGCTCGCCAGCAACGCACGGACTTTCTGCCCCAATTCGATTTGACGCGCGCGCAGGTTTTCAAAGCCCGCTTGCTCGGCCA
>CAZCDD010000149.1:0-3403 GCA_964497405.1 uncultured Hydromonas sp.
TCTGGGTTTTCAGATAATACGCATACACCACACCGGTGAGCAAAGCAGGAATCGCACCAAAGATCAAGGAGAACGGGTACACCTTGATCGTACCAATCAGCAAATCTGTCCACGCCTGCCCCAAGGTCAGATCACCGTTAATGAACAAAGAGTCATAGCCGAAAAAGAACAGGCTTCCGATCCACGGCCCCCATACGGCGAACAACATCCCCAATCGCAGCATCGGACTTTTTAACCACGCCATCATCACCTCCGCGCCGTCATCGCCTGAGCCAAAGTCCCTAAATCCACCTGCTCCAGCTCACTGCCGACGGGTACGCCTTTGGCCAGTCGGGTCACGCGCAAACCGCGCGCCATCAATTGCTCGGCAATGTAGTGCGCGGTCAGTTCGCCCTCGTTGGTGAAATGCGTCGCCAAAATTACCTCCTGCACCACACCGTCACAGGCGCGTTCGAGCAGTTTATCCATCGCAATGGCTTTGGGTCCCAGTCCTTCCAACGGATTCAGATTCCCCGTCAGCACGAAATACAAACCACTGTACGTCATCGTTTGCTCGATCAGCAATTGATCCATCGGCGACTGCACCACACACAACAGCTCATGATTGCGCTTCGGATTCGCACACGTACTGCACACCACATCATCCGACAGAGTGTGACAACGTTCACAATGACGCAAATGCGCCAACGCATCGGTGATCGCCTCAGCGAGCTGTTGAGCGCCGGCGCGCTCGTGTTGCAGTAGGGTAAACGCCAAACGCTGCGCGGATTTATGGCCCACACCGGGCAGTACACGCAAGGATTCGATTAAATGTTGAATACGGTCTTTTTTCTCAGTCATACATTATTTTTCTAATTGAGCCACTTGCCCAGACAAATACGTCCAGACCAATTGCGCGGCCGCATTGCTGGTCAGCTCGGCATGGTCATACGGCGGTGCCACCTCGACGCAATCCATACCCACCCAATTCAAATCAGCGGTTGCTTCAAGCACAGTGAATACCTGATTGGTGCTCAAACCGGCCACCTCAGGCGTACCCGTACCCGGTGCAAACGCCGGATCGAGACAATCAATGTCCAATGTCAAATACGCCGGCAAATTTTTTGCCGACAGACGCTCGCGTATGATCGCAATCACATCCGCCAGCTGCCCTTCGGATTCCAAACCGCGCAAATCACGTGCGGTAAAAATCACGCCACCCTGATCGCGCACATATTCGCGCGCCTCACGCACGCCCGCTGAACGAATCCCAACCTGCACAAAGCATTCCGGATCGACTAAGCCTTCTTGGATGGCTTCATACACCCAAGTGCCATGCCCCGACGGCTCGCCAAAATGATCTTCCCACGTATCGCAATGCGCATCAAAATGCAGCACCGCCAGCGGTTGCCCCGTCCAATCACGATAGGCACGCAGCAACGCCAAGGTAATCGAATGATCACCGCCGAGCCAGCACATATGATACTGCGCCAACATAGCGGGAATCTGCTCGGCCAAACGGGCGCGCATCGCGGTTAAATCGGTATTCGGCGTTGCCAAATCCCCCAAGTCATAAACAAAATCATAGGGCGATACGTCAAAGTACGGGTGTATGCCATCGCACAACATCTGGCTCGCCGCACGAATCGCCGATGGCGCAGAGCGTGCCCCTGGGCGATTGGTCACCGCACCATCATAAGGTATACCGGCCACGGCAAAGGGCTTTTGCTCCGTGTCATTGGGCACACTCAGAAAATAATTTTGGCTTAAATACGCAAACCCATGCTTCATGATTTATCCTATCCGTCCTTATAGATGGGATGCCATCATGCAATAAAACACCGGCATTTTCAAGCAAAACACAAAATAATGGTTTAAGATGCATTACCTCTAAACACATAATTTTTTATACCAAGGAGTGCGCATGAAATCGAAACTACAGCATAGTTTAAGCATCATCACCACCGTTGCCTTGTTGTCCGCCTGTACCGGCGTGCCCAATGGCGGTACAGTGATTGGCGGCACCAGTCCCGCTAACAACCCTGTTGTCAAGCTGCAAAGCGGTGAATGGGTGGTGCAAAGCATCAACGGCAAAGCCGTGACCACACAACTGAGCCCGACCCTGAATTTCGGCCCTACCTTCCAGTTGACCGGCCACACCTCATGCAACAGCTACTTTGCCGGCTATTTACTGAGCGGCTCCAGCATCGTTCTCAAGCAAGCCGGTGCGACCCGTATGGCCTGCGAACCTGCGGTTATGGAGCAAGAACAGCGTTTCCTCAAACAATTAAGCATGACCCAAATGTGGTCGATAGACTCCAACGCCGTTTTGACCCTGAGCGGTCCAACCGGCACAATTGTGGCCAAACGCCGCTAAATCCAGCATAAAGTGGATGTCGCTCCCCACCAAAATGGCTCGTGTGTTCACGAGCCATTTTTTGCACAATGTTTGCATTCAAAAACAATGGAGACACCATGAGCACCCATCAGCGCCCCATTTCGCGCGAGCGCATCCGCGCCCTGATTGAACGCGAATCCGCCTCATTCCTCGCCCAGCATCCACAATCGCACGCGCTCGCACAGCAAACCCAGCAAAACTTCCTGTTCGGTGTCCCCCTACACTGGATGGCCGACTGGAGCACGCCCATCCCCCTGTTTGTCGAGCGCGCGCAAGGCGCAGAGTTTACCTGCGTCGATGGTCACCACTACATTGATTTTTGCCTGGGCGACACCGGCGCGATGTTCGGTCATAGCGCCCCTGCCATTGCACAAACCCTACGCGACTACGCCGATCAAGGCTACACCGCCATGCTGCCGACCGTGAATGCCGCAAAAGCCGGAACGGCACTGGCCGAGCGCTTCGGACTTCCGTACTGGCAGCTCGCCACCACCGCGACCGACGCCAATCGCTTCGCCCTGCGCTGGGCGCGTGCGATCACAGGACGCAAAAAACTACTGGTATTCAACGGCTGTTATCACGGCACAATCGACGACGTATTCGTTGATCTGGACGCGAATGATGCCTCCGCACCACCTACCATGCGCGCCAGTTTACTCGGTCAAGTGTACGATCTGACTCAATTCACCGAAGTCGTGGAGTTCAATGACATTAACGCGGTCAAAGCCAAACTCGCCAGCGGCGAATTCGCCTGCGTGCTCACCGAACCGGCACTGACCAACTGCGGCATGGTGCTGCCACAACCCGATTTCCTGCGCGAATTGCGCCAAGTGTGTCACGACACCGGCACCCTGCTGATTTTTGACGAGACACACACCATCAGCGCTGGATATGCCGGCTACACCGGCATTTGCCGTGAACAAGACGGCTTTTTACCCGACATGATTATTGCCGGCAAAGCCATCGCCGGCGGCATTCCGTGCGCCGTGTATGGCATGAGCGCCGAAATTGCACAACGTGCCCGCG
>CAZCDD010000150.1:0-3393 GCA_964497405.1 uncultured Hydromonas sp.
TCGATATTGATCGAATTTAAAAATGAATTGTTATTCTAACGGCAGGCGCGTATTCGCGCAATTTATTGAGGTATGCGGCCGTGAAATATTCCATCGGTGCGATGCAAAAACCGCCCATTTTGCAAAAAATGAACCATCTGCGCCCCCACCGCTGGCGCAACCAGCATTTCCGCGTGGCTGACGTTGAGGCAAACTCGATCGGTTTCACCGCCTTTGAGTTCGGTCTCGCTCAAACTCACCGTGCCGTCACTCGGCTGTGGCAGGCTTTTGACCACGCGACCAAAACCCAAATTGCGCGTACCGGCGATTACGCCGATATCCACATGCGCGGGCAAGTCCGCACGCGAAATCCCTGGCCAATCCAAGATCGACTGTCCCAAGGCTCGGCCAAACACTGGCCAACTGCGTACCGTGCGCGCGGCGTGCGAGCCATTGATCGGACTGCCGCACAGCACCACGCGCCCCAATGGCGGCAAACCGTTTTGCCCAAACGCGTGACCATGCCGACGCAGCATGTGCAAAATCACCATGCCGCCCATGCTGTGCCCGACCAAATGTATGCGCTCGGCACTCGCCGCTTTGCGCTGAATCGCGCGAAACAGGCGTTCGGCGTTTTGATCCATGCGATTAAACACCGTCGGATATGAGTACACCACCGAGTTCATGCCCGCATCGCGCAAGGCGCGTTGCCAATACAGACAGGCATAGCCGGACATCCATAAGCCGTGTACCAAAACCGTTTTTTCCATAGTATTTAAGACTGTGCGTAATAAAAAAGGCGGGATAACCCCACCTTTATCGGTCAAACGAAGGTTTATTGCGCCACGATGACCAGCGCTGGGCGCAGGACACGATCGGCAATTTTAAAACCTTTTTGCAGCACTTCAACCACATGCCCACTTTCCAGCTCAGACGGGATCATGGAAATCGCCTGATGGTAATGCGGATCGAATTTTTCACCTTTTGGATCAACGGCAACCACGCCGCCCTTTTCCAGCGCACCGGTTAATTGTTTGAATGTCAATTCTACGCCTTCACGCAGTACCTGGACATCACCTGATTGATCTTGCAAGGCTTTTTCCAAGCTGTCTTGCACCGGAACCAAAGCTTCGGCAAATTTCTCAATCGAGAATTTATGCGCTTTACTCACGTCCTCAGCCGCACGGCGGCGCACGTTTTCCATCTCGGCGACCGTGCGCAACAGCTGGTCTTTCAAACGGCCATTTTCCTCTTCCAGTAGCGCTACGGGATTTTCCTCAAGCTGGGCAAAATCCAAACTCACGTCCTGCTCAGTGGTTTCAGGCGCAACGCCTGAAGTTTCGCTCACTTGCGCTTGCTCGTTTTGCTCTGGATTCACATGGTTCTCGTTCATATATCACTCTTTTTTCGGTTGAACATTAAAAAATCAAAACTTACTTGAATATAGGGCTGATCGTCATAGATTCAAGTCTGTTCAAGCGTGTTCGTGAATGAACTTTTTAATCGCAGACACATCATTCGGCAGATTAAATACCTTTTGTGGCAGCGCTTCGATGCCGCGGGTCGCATCTGGACGCGGCGCCGACATATTCAAAGCCTGCTCAATGGTTTCCTCAAATTTAGCCGCCTGAGCGGTTTCCAATACCACCATTGGCACATCGTCATCCAAATATTGATAGGCGACAAAAACACCGTCCGCCGTGTGCGGATCGATGATCTCGCGGTACTCACGATAAACCTCGCGAATCGCTTGCAAACGTTGATTGTGCGTGCTCGAACCGGACACAAAACCATATTGCTCACGGATTTTTGCAAACTCAGGTGTACCGGACAAATCGAATTGACCGGTTTTTTCCACCTGCTCAAACAACGCACGGGTTTTGCCCGCATCGCGTCCCATCAGATCGAAAATAAAGCGTTCAAAATTCGAGGCTTTGGAAATATCCATCGACGGGCTGCTGGTATGGTGGGTGTTTTTCGCATCACGCACGCGGTACACGCCGGTTTTGAAAAACTCATCCAATACATTGTTTTCATTGGTCGCGACCACCAGTTTTTCAATCGGCAAACCCATTTGACGCGCAATATGACCCGCGCAGACATTGCCAAAGTTCCCAGAAGGCACGGTAAAGGACACGCGCTGATCGTCGTTTTCGGTTGCGGCAAAATAGCCTTTGAAGTAATACACCACCTGCGCCATCACGCGCGCCCAGTTGATCGAATTGACCGTACCGATGTGGTGCTCCGCCTTGAAGGCATGATCGTTCGACACTGCTTTGACGATGTCTTGCGCGTCGTCAAATACACCTTCGATGGCAATATTAAAAATATTATCGTCCTGTAGGCTGTACATCTGCGCGGTTTGGAACGGGCTCATTTTGCCTTTCGGTGTGAGCATGAACACCTTCACGCCCTGTTTGCCGCGCATGGCGTATTCGGCGGCACTACCGGTATCACCCGAAGTCGCACCCAAGATATTCAGATGCTGACCACGGCGAGCGAGGACGTATTCAAACAGACTGCCCAGTAGCTGCATCGCCATGTCCTTGAATGCCAGTGTTGGGCCGTTGGACAATTCGAGCAGAGACAAAGTGGTTTTTTTCTCTTTACCCAATTTTTTCAGTGGCGTGATGTCCTCAATCCACTGCCCCGCACGCGCATTGATGAACACTTGCGGTGAATAGGTTTTTGAGACCAAAGACGCCAAATCCGCCGGCAAAATATCGGTCGCAAATTTGCTAAACAGCGCAAACGCCAACTCGCCATACGACAAATGACGCATCGAGGCCAACTCAGCTTTAGAAATTTGCGGATAGCTTTCAGGCAGATACAGGCCACCATCCGGCGCCAAACCGCCCAATAAAATATCGCAAAACTGCTCGCCACCGACGTGACCACGGGTAGAAATGTATTTCATAAAAAAGCCATTCGTTTGAATTAAGGTTTGATACCAAAAATGCTCAATAATCAATTAGGTATTATAAAGGAAGCCCGCGCCCTTGCCCAGATTTTAGGCATGGACAGAGCCTATTTTATGCCGCAGCAGCGATTACACCTGCCAATCAATCGGCGTTTTGCCCTGCGCAATCAGCAGCTCATTGGCCTGAGCAAAGTGATTGCACCCAGCAAAGCCGCCGCCCGCCAGCGGCGACGGATGCACCGCGGTCAGAATATGATGTTTACTCGCATCGATCAGCTCGGCTTTTTTCTTAGCAAAATTGCCCCAAAGCATGAACACCACGCCCTCATTGCGCTCGGAAATCGTGCGGATCACTGCATCCGTGAAATTTTGCCAACCCAAACCGGCGTGGCTCGCGGCACGGCTGGCTTCGACCGTCAGCACCGCATTGAGCAAAAATACGCCCTGCTGCGCCCAATGCGTCAAATCACCGTGATTCGGAATGACAAAACCAT
>CAZCDD010000151.1:0-3381 GCA_964497405.1 uncultured Hydromonas sp.
GACACTGATGAGTGTCGGCCGTATCTTCTATTCTGATTTCGGTCTGTTCTATCAGGTGCCGCGTGATTCGGGACTTCTGTACTCGGCAACCAATGTTATTGATACCTACGTATACCGCGGCCTGATGAAATCCGGAAATGTCGGAATGTCTGCAGCAGCCGGCTTCTATCAGTCCATCATCGGATTTATCATTGTCCTTACCGCAAACGGAATCGTACGTAAAGTCAGCAAAGAAAACGCAATGTTCTAAGGAGATCACGTATGAAAGAAAAACCATTTTCCAAATATCAGATTTTAGCAAACGCTGTCATGATTATCTGGACGCTTGCCATTATCTTACCGTTTATTCTGTTATTTATGTCTTCTATTACAGATGAAAACACACTGGTAGCGAATGGATACTCCTTCTTTCCGAAGAAGTTCTCCCTCGCGTCCTATTCCTACATCATCAAATCCGGAGGTCAGATTTTGAAGGCCTATGGAGTAAGTATTGGTGTCACGGTAGTCGGAACTCTGTTGAATGTCCTTCTGTCTGCTCTGATGGCCTATCCTTTGTCAGTAAAAAATCTTCCGGGCAGAAATGTGATGATGTTCTTCGTGTTCTTTACCATGCTGTTCAACGGCGGTATCGTTCCATCTTACATTATGTGGACAGGTACCTTCCATATCAAAGATACGATTTTTGCACAGCTGCTTCCAAACTTCCTGCTTTCTGCATGGAATGTTATGATGATTCGAACTTATTTTACCACAAGCATTCCGGATGGATTATACGAGGCGGCAGAGATTGACGGTGCAAGCCAGTTTACCATCTTCTGGAAAATCGTACTTCCGCTTGGAAAACCGATCTTGGTAACAATGGGCACCTTTGCAGGCCTTGCTTACTGGAATGACTGGACCAATGGTCTGTACTATATCGTTAAGAATACAGGTCTGTACAACGTACAGAACCTTCTGAACCAGATGGTACAGAATATTCAGTTCCTGACACAGAGCTCCAACTCGAATGTGACAGCAGCTGCATCGACCATTCCGGCAACGGGAATCCAGATGGCAATTGCATTCGTAGCAATTCTGCCGATTATGCTGATTTTCCCGTCTTTCCAGAAATATTATGCAAAAGGTATCGCTCTTGGCGCAGTCAAAGGCTGATACAGATGGAATGAATCATTAGCAGCGAAAAGGGCTGCTTCGTGATAAACTTATTTTAAGGAGGAATTTTCATATGAAAAGAAAAATGCTTGCTGCTTTTCTGGCAGCGACAATGGTGGGCGGCCTGCTTGTCGGCTGCGGAAACAGTGGAGACACTTCCGGCTCATCCAAGAGCTCTTCTGGAACAACATCAACAGCATCGGCATCTGGCGAGGCAGATGCTTCCGTAACAAAAACAGAGCTTGGTGAGTATACGGAAGAAAATCCTTATCATCTCGTATTTGCCTTCGTCGAGTTCTACGAGCAGGATGACGCAGCACGTACTGCAGTACAGGATGCATTGAATGAATATATGATTCCGAAATACCATATTGAAGTGGAATTTCTTCCACTGCAGTATGCAGAATATCAGCAGACGATTCAGCTGATGATTTCCGGTGGTGATGAGCTGGATGTTATGCCAATTTATTACAGCAATGCTTCCAGTTGGATTGCAATGAATGGTATTGTCGACATGAATCAATATATGGATACTCCGGAAGGACAGGCCATTAAGGATGTACTTGGTGAGGCAAATGCAACGGTAGGTTCCATGAATGGTATTCTGTTCGGCTTCCCGGCACAGAAGGAATCGGTTGAACTTGGTGGTCTGACTATGAGAGCAGATATCTGTGATGAGCTTGGTATCGCAGAAGAATATGGTTTGGAGCTGAATCAGGATGAATACACCGGAAAAGTGTATGACTGGTCGGTTGCAACTGAAATTTTCAAGAAAGTAAAAGAAGCACATCCGGAAATGACACCTCTGTATCTGCAGGGAAGTGCAAGCCCGATGAGACGTCTTGCATTTTTCGACGAGTTAGCGGATCAGTTCGGTGTTCTGGATTGGGAGGCTGATCATGACTCCACAACCGTAGTGAACGAGTTTGAAACCGATACTTACAAAGAAGCAGTAACCCAGCTGGCGGAATGGTTTGATGCAGGATACATTTATCCGGATGCGTTGACGGATACACAGGGAGCTGCAGTTATGATGAAGGCTGGAAATACGTTCTCTTATATGTCAGCAATTAAGCCGGGCTATCTTGTTGAGGCAAAGGCATCTACAGGAACAGACTGCTATGCAATGTATTTTGGACAGGATGTAGAAGGTGGATATTCAACTACAAACGTAAGTTTTTATGATACTGGCATCGCAACCAACAGTGCGGATCCGGAAATGGCCTTTAAGTTTATCTCCGCGCTGTATACAGATCCGGAGGTTATGAATCTGTGGCAGAATGGTATTCAGGATGTAAACTATAAAGTTCTGGATGATGGTACTGCTTATTATGTAGATGGTGAAGATGCTTCTAACTTTAAATATCATCAGAATACAGGATGGTTTATGGGCAATCAGTTTAACACATACGTATGGAATGATGGTTCCAAGGATGCAAATTACTGGGATAAACTGCAGCACCATAACGACTGGGCACAGTATTCACCGGCATACGGATTTATGTGGGATTCTTCTGAATACTCTACACAGATCACAGCTCTGCAGAATGCACTGAATACGTATCGTCCAGCACTTGAGACAGGCTCTGTCGGAGTTGCTGGTGTAGAAGAAACACTCCAGAAACTGAATGATGCGCTGTATGCAGCCGGACTGCAGACTGTTATGGATGCAAAACAGGAGCAGCTGGATAAATGGCTGGATGAAAACGGAGGAGCTACAGAAACTCCGCAGTCTAACCTTGATACGATTGCAGCAGCAAAAGAAGCAAACTAACGAAAGATCAACATTAGGTATAATTAGATCTAAGGCAAATACGCCCGGAAACCGTAAAGCTGTGCGGTCTTCGGGCGGATTGCTTTGTATGTTTTTGACTTTTACAGCAGAAAGGATTTACTATGAAAAAAATGAATTACACATTTTCCGTGCCGGACAACAAACGCGTGCGTATGATTGTCAGCACAGACTGCAAAAATGAGGCGGACGACCAGTTCGCACTGGCACATCACCTGATGACACCGATGTTTATTCTGAAAGGCATCGTTCCGTGTCACTTCAACATGTTCTCCCGCGATTACGGCGATGGCCACACAGCACAGGCGAGCATGGACGAGGTCAATAAAGTGCTGGATCTGATGGATCGGCAGGGCGTATGCCCGGTCTGCAAAGGATCGGAATTTCCGATGAAGGACGAGCAGACTCCGGCCGTGTCGGATGGCGCAAAGCTGATC
>CAZCDD010000152.1:0-3379 GCA_964497405.1 uncultured Hydromonas sp.
GCGATTTGGTGCGGCCTTCGATTTTCAATGAATCCACACCGATTTTAATCAGCTTTTCCACATGCTGAATCGCACGCAAATCTTTGGAGTTCATGATGTAGGTGCCGTGTTCGTCTTCCAAAATCGGCATCATTTCGCCGACGCGGGTGGCTTCTTCGATCAAATAGGTTTTATTCGCCAGCGGATGGCGTTTGATTTCAGTCGATGAGAACGCATCGTTGGCCTCGTCCCACGCTTTTTGCACGTCAAAATTGATTTTCTGCACGTCGCCCGAGTCGGTGTCCGCAGTGTCGTGCATTTTGTAGTCCCAACGGCAGGAGTTGGTGCAGGTTCCTTGGTTCGGATCGCGGTGATTGAAGTAGCCCGAGAGTAAACAGCGTCCCGAGTAGGCAATGCACAAGGCGCCGTGCACGAATACTTCCAACTCCATGTCGGGGCATTCTTGACGAATCTCGGCGATTTCATCGATCGATAATTCGCGTGACAAAATGATGCGCGACACACCCATGCGTTGCCAGAACTTCACCGCTGCGTAGTTGACCGTATTGGCCTGTACCGACAAGTGAATCTCCACTTCCGGCCACTTATCGCGCACCATCATGATCAAACCCGGATCGGCCATAATCAGCGCGTCCGGCTTCATGGCAATCACTGGCTCAATGTCGGCCATATAGGTTTTGATTTTGCTGTTGTGCGGCAATACGTTCGAGGCGACGTAGAATTTTTTGCCGCGCGCATGCGCTTCGGCAATACCGGTTTTGAGCGCATCGAGTTTGAATTCATTGTTGCGCGCGCGCAGCGAGTAGCGCGGTTGCCCCGCATACACAGCGTCTGCGCCAAAATCATAGGCGGCACGCATCTTCTCCAGCGTCCCCGCTGGAAGCAATAGTTCGGTTTTCATGTTCATCGTCCTTAGCAAGAGGAAGGCCGGGTTGATTCCCTGTTGAGCCTGTTTCAAATGAGGGCGCGATTTTATCATGTTTGACAATCGCTTGTTTTATCAACGCTTTAAGGAGCCTCCGAAAAACCGAATGCGGGTTTTGGTGTATGAAATTTGAGTACAACAACCCGTGTCTTTTGCTTGGTAAAAGCATGGATGATCTGCTCAGACAAGCTCGAATCTGGCACATTTTCAAGCTATTGCCGGACACATCCTACAAAATCATTGACGTCCCAATCTTCACCATCTGCACCAAGAAACATAAATCTTGCTTAAACAAAGTGCATCAGACAGAGTTCTCTCAAAAATGAAGGGGTATAAAATGACACCCGGCTCCGTGCCCAATCTGTACGAAAAGCATTAAAGCTCGGTATTTATTATTCAAAAAGGATTTTTATGATGCAAAGCAAGCATACACCTTCCTCGATTGATCATCCTACCCCAGACAAGGATTCTAAAACCTCAATCATGCCTCATGACTTCGGTGATGATGGCTACAGCAAAGGGCTGAGCAATCGCCAAGTCCAAATGATCGCCATGGGCGGCGCCATTGGTGTCGGTTTATTTTTAGGCGCGGGCGGACGATTGGCCAAAGCAGGCCCATCGCTGGTATTCGCTTACGCCATTTGCGGTATTTTGGCGTTTTTCTTGATGCGCGCTTTGGGCGAATTGGTGATGCACCGCCCATCCAGCGGCTCGTTTGTTTCCTACACCCGTGAATTTTTTGGTGATAAATGGGCGTACGTGGTCGGCTGGATGTATATGCTCAACTGGATGACCACCGGTATTGCAGAAATCACCGCAGTGGCCACCTATGTGCAAAAATGGGCGCCGCATTTGCCGCAATGGATTCCAGCCTTGATCGCATTGTTCGTTGTGTTATCGATCAATCTATTTTCGGTCAAAGCCTTCGGTGAGTTTGAATTCTGGGCGGCGCTGCTAAAAGTCGTGGCGCTCATCAGTTTTATTGTCATCGCAGTCGGCATGGTGTTGTTTGGCGCGCAAGTGCAAGGTCACACCGCTGCGGTGAGCAATCTATGGCGTTTCGACGGCGGTTTTGCACCGAACGGTTTATTGCCGATGATTCTGGTCATGCAGGGGGTCGTATTTGCCTACGCATCGATTGAAATGGTCGGTACTGCCGCAGGCGAGGCGCAAAATCCGCAAGAAGTCATGCCTAAAGCCATCCGTTCGGTCATTTACCGTATCGTATTTTTCTACATCGGCTCAGTGTTGTTGCTGAGTATGCTGCTGCCGTACACCGCGTACAAGGCCGGTGAAAGCCCATTTGTCACCGTATTCGGCAGCATGGGTTATGACTGGATCGCCGATGCGATGAATGTGGTGGTTCTGACTGCCGCGCTATCCTCGTGTAATTCCGGCTTGTACACCACCGGTCGTGTGTTGCGCTCCTTGGCCGCTGCGGGCGAAGCACCGAAATTCACCTTGCTCATGAGCAAAACCCACGTGCCTTACGGCGGCATTTTACTGACCGCCTCCGTGTATCTCTTGGGCGTTATTTTGAATTACTACTTGCCACACGCGGCATTTGAAATCGCCTTGGAAACCGCAGCGGTCGGTATCGTCTGGACTTGGGGCACGATTTTTGCCTGCCAAATCGCCCTGCGTCGCAAAATCAATCAAGGTCAATTGCCCGCCACCAGTTTCCCGATGCCGGGTGCACCGTTCACCTCATGGTTGGGTCTGGCGATGTTGGCGGTGATCGTCGGCATTATGTGGACGGATGAATTTAACCGCACCGTGATGCTCTGGTCCAGCCTGTACATCGTTGCACTCATCATCGGCTGGTTTATGGTGAAAAAACACAAAGCACGTTTGCACGCCAACAACCCCAGCGCAACTGAAATTGAGTTTTAACCACCGTTGATCACGGAGTAAAAAAGCCTAACTCATCGAGTTAGGCTTTTATTTTGAGGAGCGCGTACTTAACTGGTGGTCGGCATCATAAACGCATTGCCCTTTTGGGTCGTGCGTGACCAGCGTTGTGACACCGCTTTGACCTTGGTGTAAAAACGTACCCCTTCGGTACCGTACACATGGTGGTCGCCAAACAGACTGCGCTTCCAGCCGCCAAAGCTGTGGAACGCGAGCGGCACCGGAATCGGCACATTCACACCGACCATACCGACTTGCACACCATCGACAAACGCGCGTGCAATGGCACCGTCGGCGGTATAAATACTCGTGCCATTGCCATACTCGTGATCGTTAATCAATTTTAACGCCGTGGCGAAATCCGGCACACGCACCACACACAAAACTGGCCCGAAAATCTCTTCACGGTAAATCGTCATCTCAGGTGTGACGTGGTCAAACAAGGTTCCGCCGAGGAAATAGCCTGCCTCATTCGCAATCGGATGCGCTCGACCATCAACCACCAGCGTCGCACCCTGTTTCGCGCCCTGCTCGATATAGCCC
>CAZCDD010000153.1:0-3375 GCA_964497405.1 uncultured Hydromonas sp.
GCGCACCCAGACCGACAAAAGCCGGCACGAGAAATACGCCTTCGCTGCTTTTCACCGTCGCGGCCAATGTTTCGACCTCGGCGCTGTGACGAATAATGCCCAAGCCATCACGCAGCCATTGCACCACCGCACCACCGATGAATACGCTGCCTTCAAGTGCATACTCGATGCGCTCACCCACTTTCCACGCCACGGTGGTCAGCAACTTATTATTACTCGGAACAGCCTCCGTGCCCGTATTGAGCAACATGAAGCAACCCGTGCCGTAGGTGTTTTTCGCCATGCCGCGTTGATGGCAGGCCTGCCCAAACGTGGCTGCCTGCTGGTCACCCGCAATCCCTGCAATTTTCACGCGAGAACCGAGCAAACCCTCAACCGTTTCGCCATACACCTCACTGCTGGCGCGCACCTCGGGCAGCATGCTGCGCGGAACATCCAGAATGCCGAGCAACTCATCATCCCATTGCCCCGTATGAATATTGAACAGCAATGTGCGGCTCGCATTACTCACATCCGTGATGTGCAAGGTACCGCCCGACAGTTTGTATGCCAGCCATGAGTCAATGGTGCCAAAGGCCAATTCACCCGCTTCCGCCCGCTGACGCGCACCTTCCACGTGATCCAAAATCCACTTCACTTTGGTACCACTGAAATACGAATCCAGTACCAAACCGGTTTTACTCTGGAAGGTCGCGACATAACCCTGCTCACGCAGTAGGTCGCACAGCGGCGCGGTACGACGGTCTTGCCAAACAATCGCGTTATGAATCGGCTGACCGGTTTTACGATCCCACACCACCACCGTTTCACGCTGATTGGTAATCCCAATGGCGGCAATATCACTTGCACGCAAATCCGCACTGCTCAGAGCCTCCAGCATCACACCGCTTTGCGTACTCCAGATTTCCGTTGCATCATGTTCCACCCAGCCGGGATTGGGAAAAATCTGCCGAAATTCTTTTTGCGCGACCGCACGAATATTGCCCGAATGATCAAAAACGATGGCACGAGAGCTGGTGGTACCTTGATCCAATGCCAAAATATATTTACTGATTTCCATGACACACTCCTTCACTAATTCTGAACACAATTTTCTTTATCATGCGGCTTTGATATTGGCCTGCTGTGCGGCTTTCGCTCGTTTTAACACATTACCAATCACACCATCATAGATAAACGCGCCAACCAATGCCCCCACAATCGGCCCCACTACCGGCACAACCCAAATACTCGTGCCATCGGTCAAACCATTGTGTTTAAAACCCGCCACCACAGAGAACAATCGTGGCCCCAAATCGCGCGCCGGATTGATCGCATAACCATGCATCGTACCCAAAGAAATACCAATCGCCATCACCGCAAACGCTACAGCCAACGCCGTCCATGTTGCGCCCCCTGCGTTATTATTTTGATCACCGATCGCCAAGATCAAAGCCATCAACAAAGCAGTGCCCACCACTTGGTCAATAAAGCCCGGCCAAAAACCCGGAACCGCAGGAAAAGTGGAGAACACACCGGCAGTATGTTCCAGACTCGGATCAAACATCACCCATTTGGCATGGTAAACCGCGAACACAATCGCAGCCCCCAAAAACGCACCAATGAATTGGCCCAGCAAATAATGCGGCACTTTTGCCCATGGAAAACGTTTGGTCGCAGCCAATGCAATACTCACCGCCGGATTCAAATGCGCCCCACTCACACCCGCGCTGACCAAAATACCCATCAAAACTGCAAATCCCCAACCCAAAGTGATATTCGTATAACCACCGAATGCCGACAAAGACGGCGCACTTGGATTGGAAAAAACCACGACCGTCGCCACCACACCACACCCAAAAATAATCAACACCATCGTACCCAACAACTCGGCCAAAAACTCCTGCCATGCACTGAACTTCATGATTTTCCCCCATTGAGATTAACAAAACACACGGAACAACAACTAATGACACAATGTTATTTGTACGCTCATTTTGAATTATTGTCAACACAATAAGAACGTTTGTTCAATAAATAATAAGTAGCGCGGATTTTAATTTGAGACGAAATGCAGCTTAATATGAAACACTGAATTAACAGCCAAAACCACTTAATTTGATACACCGATTATTGCCCAATAAAGCCCGATTAAACGATATTTAATCGGGCTTTATTTTGATCTAAATCGGGTAATTGGCGATGAGTAGCTCAGTGACCAGCTTGGGGTCGGTGCTGGCCAGCGTGTACAGGTATCGCGGCCTTGCCGTGGGTGCTGGTAGCGTCAGCCAAAACGGGGCGTTTGATCTGTTGTATCTGCGTCATTTTTTGCCTTTGTTGTAGTTGCCTCGGCCAAGCAGCCGAACCGCCCAGTACATCACACACTTGCGCCATTGCGGCACACCGAGCACACCCATCGCCTCAAAAAACACCTGATCCGCCCAGCGTTTTGAGCCAATGGCATTGCTGTACAAATAGTCATGCACAATCGCGGCTTTGGCATAGCGGCCATGCGGCGGGAATATTGTCCACAGCGCACGCGGCACGCTCGCCAAATCGGTCACATAGCCACGCGGCACATTGATAATCTGTACCACATACATAGAGCCATCCACTTCACGCACGGGCAAGCCATCGCAAATATGCTCGGTGTAATATTCAAACTGCTCAACCAGACGCCATTTGTAGTGATCGAGCATCTCTAAAACAACAGGTGTTGTAAATTGGCTCATAGATCACCAGCTCAATTTGCACTCGGCGGCACAAACGCGGGGATCATGCCTACGGTCTCGATCAAACTAGGCATGGCTTTCTTGCCGGCTTTGACCAGTGCCATTTGCTCATTTGCCAATACCCAAATACCCGCCTCCCACGCGCCGAATGCTTCGGCCAGCGTGCGGAATGGGTTGTTAAAACCGGTGTATAGCATCACCGAATTGCCATCCGTAAACCCCAAGCCGTGCGCCACGCCGTCGATGTGGGCTTGCAGGGCTTGCTTGATGTTGATCAATGCCGCTTCAACCGCCTGTTTCTCTGCTTGTACGTCAAGCTCCGCTTTCTTTGCTTTGTCCAACACCCAATCGCCCGTTTTTTTATCCCAGTCGTGCGCCTCGCTCGGGCGAGGCTTTTCGGTATAGCCCCGCGGCACAGCCCAATCGTCGCGCCCGAGCACCAAAGACTGACGCGGGTCGGCGGTGCTAAACACTTGTTTGCCAGTAAGATCGTCGCGCATTGCCCAGCCGTCAGCTTTGGCATCCCAATACGTTATTTTTTCCGGCTCTGACGGAGGGGTTTTGAGCGTCATATCATTTGTTAGCTCGTCGCCAAATTCCGGCGGGGCACATTGCTCCCCTCGGATTTTTGAGTAAACAGACACGACGGCATAGTTGTCAATCA
>CAZCDD010000154.1:0-3352 GCA_964497405.1 uncultured Hydromonas sp.
TGCTGTGCATCGACACCCCCGGTCATGCGCGCCACCACATCTGCATCGTGGACAAAAAATCTGAAGGCATCTTCACCGGCGACATGTTCGGCCTGTCCTATCGTGAGCTGGATATCGATGATCGCGTATTCATCTTCCCCACCACCACACCGACTCAATTTGAACCCGATGAAATGCGCAAATCCATCGCGCGCCTGCTCGAATTCCAGCCTAAAGCCATGTACCTCACCCACTACGGTGCAGTGTACCAACCGGCCAAGCTCGCGCAAGACCTACTGCGCCACATCAGCGCCGTGACCAATATGGCTGAATATGTGCAAAGCCTTGGCCTGGATCACGACAGCCGCCACAGACGGCTCAAAGACGCGCTACAAGCCTACATCGTCATGCAAGCACATATGTTCGGCAGCACACTATCGAGTGACCAAATTGCCGAGATTTTCGCGGGCGATATCGAACTGAATACCCAAGGTATGACATTCTGGCAGGATAGTTTGGTGAAGTAATGTTTGCCTCAATACAAAAAAAGGGCGCATTTGCGCCCTTTTGCATTATCCAGATTCGACACAGCCTCACTAAAAACGTACTAAGTGTTCTTGTTTGTAACCAAATGAAGTAATCTATACGTCCACGGAGGAATCAAATAAAGACCCAAAATGCATGTAACCATAATCGGCGGGTACGAATGTGCCAAATACCCCGTCAAAATATGCCAAATCAAAAAGAATGATAATCCGAACAAATATAAAAGGATCAGGAATTGAGTCATGTATTCATTTCGCCTGAATAAAAAGGCCAAAGACAAAACCAACCCAAGCTGGATAATCGTTGCAACAATAAAATACTCCGGATGAATGACTACTCTGCGTGCATTCTCAACATCAAGTATTAATAACCAATCGGGTATTTTATCTGCATATGCCACATACCACTGAAAAAAACCAATACTCTCTTCAATTTGGTGAAGCATATGCAAGCCAAAAACAGGCCACCAAAATTTAAAGTACTTGTTTGTCCACATAGTATTGATATATTGCGTTTAGCGCACCAAAATCGTTTCCCGATAGTATTTCAGCTCGTCAATCGACTCGTACACATCGGCCAGCGCGGTATGGCGCGTTTGCTTTTTGTAGCCGTCGTACACGCGCGGATACCAGCGACGCGCGAGTTCTTTGAGCGTGGATACATCGAGATTGCGGTAGTGAAAGTGTTTTTCCAGCGTCGGCATGTAGTTGGCCATAAAGCGGCGATCTTGGCCAATGGAGTTGCCGCACATCGGTGATTTGCTTGCGCCAATGTAGCGTTTGATGAAGTCCAGTGCTTCTTGCTCAACCTGCGCTTCGGTGAGCGTAGAGGCGCGCACCTTTTCGATCAGTCCTGAATTGCCGTGGGTTTTTTGGTTCCACGCGTCCATACCATCCAGCACTTCGTCGGCTTGGTGGATGACCCAGACCGGCGCTTCGGCGATGGTGTTGAGGTGTTTGTCGGTAATGACGATGGCCAGCTCGATGATGCGGTCGGACAGGGGATTGAGCCCAGTCATTTCCATATCGAGCCAGACCAGTCGATCGTCGTCGCGCGCGATTGGGGTATCTGAGGTATTTGTCGCTTGTGCTGTGGTGTTGTTCTCTGTCATAATGCCGTTGTCTTTCATAATCCGAAAAATCGAGGTTTATCGCGTGTCTGTTTCTACCAGTTTAGTGCAACCCGAATTATTGATGATGGCGGCATTTGTTGCCGCTTTAGCCGTATATTTTACGCTGAAATTGTGGCTGAATATGCGGCAAATTCAGTACATCATGGCGCATCAGCATGAAATTCCCGCGCCGTTTGACCGTCGAATTGATTTGGAGGCGCATCAAAAATCCGCCCGCTATGCCTTCGTAAAGCTGCGTTTGGCGCGATTGGGGTTGTTTATCAGTACCTCGGTGCTGCTGATCTGGACGCTGGGCGGTGGGATTGCGAGTCTGAGCGCAGTGACGCAGCATTTGAGTGGCCATCCGCTGCATTTCGGGGTGATTTTGCTGCTGCTGTTTAGTCTGATTAATTCGCTGTTCGATCTACCACTGGCGTATGTCGATCAGTTTTATGTCGAGCAATCTTTTGGCTTTAATCGCATGACCGTCAGCATGTGGCTGATGGATTTATTCAAAAACACTTTGCTGTCGCTGCTGCTGGGCGTGCCGCTGCTGTACGGTATCTTGAGTTTCATGCGGCTGTTTCCCGATACTTGGTGGTTCTGGGCGTGGGCGCTGTTTTTGGGATTTAATGTGTTGATGCTGTGGCTGTATCCGACGCTGATCGCCCCGCTGTTCAATCAATTCACCCCGCTGCCCGATGGCGAGCTGAAAACGCGTCTGGAGGCGCTGTTGGCACGCTGCGGCTTTTCGTCCAAGGGGATGTTCGTAATGGATGGCTCGCGCCGTTCGGGGCATGGCAATGCGTATTTCACCGGTTTTGGGCGCAATAAACGCATCGTGTTTTTTGACACGCTATTGGCGCAGTTGACCGAGCCACAAATCGAGGCGGTGCTGGCGCATGAGTTGGGGCACTTTCATCACAAGCATATTTTGAAACGCATGGCGTGGATGTTGCCGCTGAGTTTGGCAAGCTTTGCCCTACTCGGCTGGCTGGTGAAAAAAATGTGGTTTTACGCGGGTTTGGGCGTATCGGACGAATTCGCCTTGCTCGACTCGCTGGCGCAGCAGCCAACGCATTTATTCGCGGTGGGCTTATTGCTGTTCAGTTTGGTTTTGCCGATTTTTCTGTTTATTTTTACGCCGATTTTTTCGCTGCAATCGCGCAAGGATGAATTTGAAGCCGATGCATTTGCCGTTAAACACAGCAACGGTCAGGATTTGATCGACGCGCTGGTGGCGATGTATCACGACAATGCCAGCTTCGTCGGCACCGATCCGTGGTACTCGCGCTTTTATGACAGCCATCCACCGGCGGTAATTCGCGTGGCGCATTTGCAAGCTAAAGTCAACCAACACGCAGGTGCGCATCATGAATAAATCCACGGCGCTGGTTCGCATCGTTGCCAACTATGGTCATCAGTACCTTGGCCTGCTGGACGACGCACGCACGGATGATGCGCAACCACAATGGGTGCAATTGGTCGCGCGCGGCAAAAAGCAAGGCTACGCGGTCGGCGACGTGGTCAAAACCACACTCAGCGCGATGGCGGGCGAATCAAGTATGGCGTATCAAGGCGCGATTGAAGCCGTACACGAGCGACACAATCTATTCTATCGCTCAGAATTTAATAAACAAAAAAACCTCGCGACGAACATAGACCAAGTCGCCATCGTCTGCGCCACCGAGCCGGGCTTTTCCGATGAGCTGCTCG
>CAZCDD010000155.1:0-3314 GCA_964497405.1 uncultured Hydromonas sp.
GTGCAGACCCAACCCATAGAAAGTATGTTCATCCAAACCAGAGTTGAATTCAACCTCAACGACTGCGTGACCGTATGGCAGCGCCCGAACGATGCGAGCTATCCACGCCTTCGCATCAATAGCAGTTGCACTTTGGCTCAGTGAAAGCGCACGCCATGAACAACGCCGAACGTAAACTAACGGAAATGCAAAGCCTGTGCGAGCAGTTAGAGGGCAATCTCGAAACCCTGCAAACACTCAACCAGAACCTGCCCAAGATCATCACGCAAATGAAACGCCTGCGTGAGCTGTATCAATCGGACTGGCTTGAGGCCGTGGATGAGCTGAAAACCGACGAAGTCGCTTGGGAACGCGTTTATCAGCTTGCCAGCGAAGGTCACTACTCGGTTTTGGGCGAAGATACCATCTGGGATGTACTGACCGAAACAGACAAAGAAAGCAAACAATTGTTGCACCAGTTGGTTGACCTGCTGGGCTAAACGCTTAAATAGTTAGGGGGCGTGATGCAAACCGTCACGCCCATACAACTGCGCCAGTTGCCGAATCGCGCCCGCGTTATTCCACGAAAAGCATAAATCCGCGGCCTGATCATACGGTAGCCACTGAAACGCCGTGTGCTCGCGCGGCTCGAGCCGAATCGAAACCTGCGTATTCGGCACGCACAAAGCGAATTGATATTCTATATTGTGTGTCACGCCCTCGGCGTAGCGATAGCGCCATTGAGGAAAAATCTCGTACATCACCTCAGTCTGTAAATCGCGTAAGTCATAATCCTCAGCACGCAGACCGGTTTCCTCCCACAGCTCGCGCTTGGCGGCCAACAGCGGCGGCTCGTCCAAGGCATCCAAGCTACCGGTGATGGACTGCCAAAAATCCACGTCAAACTCACCCTTCGGTGTGCGTTTGAGCAATAAAAACTGCATATCCGGCGTGTGAACCATCACCAAAACCGAACGGGGAATTTTAAAAGCCGTCATCAATCTGTCCAAAAAGCAAGGAATGCGTGCTGCGCTTCGTTTAAAATAGCACGGTTTTGAAATCAGCCCAATAAAGGTCATCACCATGCACATCGACGTTAAAATCATCAATCCACTGATTAAAGATCAACTGCCACATTATGCCACAGCGGGCAGTGCAGGCCTCGATCTTCGCGCCTGCATCAGCGAAAAAATCATCCTCGAACCCGGGCAAACCGTATTGATCCCAACGGGTTTGGCGATACACTTGGCCGATGCCAACTACGCCGCCATGATCCTGCCGCGCAGCGGCCTGGGACACAAACACGGCGTGGTGCTGGGCAACTTGGTCGGTCTGATTGACTCGGATTATCAGGGCGAACTCATGGTTTCCACTTGGAACCGCGGCCATACCACCTTCACCATCGAACCGTTTGAACGCATTGCCCAGATGGTCATCGTGCCAGTCGTCCAAGCCCAGTTCAATTTGGTCGAGGATTTTGATGCATCCGATCGCGGCGCAGGCGGCTTTGGCAGTACCGGCACGAAATAAACCGTCCAATACATTCCCAACCCCATCCAACAATTCAAATGACCATGACGTGACATTGTCACAGAATGGTCATTTTTCCATTTTAGAATGAAAGACTTAACGATAAAATGGAGTCCTTAATGAAACCTGCTCAACGACTGTCATCCGGCGCACTGGCTTTACTGTGCGCCTTTGCTTTATCCGCACACGCCGAACCCAAAGCCTCTTTGGAAAATGCCGAGCGCATCCAACTGAAAAAAATGGAGCTGGAAGTAGCCGCTTCGGACTATGTACCCTACTCGGGTGCTTCAGCGACGGTTCGCCAAGCATTTAGCAAAGGTTTTGTGCCCGCAGTCGGCTCAGGTCTGGCGTTTCAAGGTAAAGCCGCCGATGGTTCACTCACTTTTTTGAGCATCACCGACCGCGGCCCGAATGGGGACGGCCCGAAAGTTCAACGCGGCGATAAAACCCTCGACAGTAAAATCTTCTCCACGCCAGATTTTTCTCCAAGCATCGCCACCATTACGGTGAAAAATGATCAGGCGCGCGTGAGTGCATTGCGTCCCGTTCGCACAGCAGATGGCACAGCTATTACCGGATTGCCCATCGCCCAAGGCATCGGCTCATCCGGCGAAATCGCGCTGGACGATAATCTGCGTCCGCTGCGCTACGATGCAAATGGCATGGACACCGAAAGCCTCGTGATCGATGGTAAAAATACGCTGTGGATTTCCGACGAATACGGCCCTTTCATCGCCAAGCTGGATGCTAAAAGCGGCAAAATCTTGAAAAAATACGCTCCGGGTGCGCAACCGACCGACCTGCCGATGATTTTGTCCAAACGCCGTCCGAACCGCGGCATGGAAGGTTTGGCACTGGATCGCAGCACCGGACTGATCCATGGATTTTTACAAAGCCCCTTGAGCGGCGGCAAAGTGGAACTCGCTGGTAAAAGTGAAAGCGTGCACAACTACGCACCGTTCGTGCGCTGGCTGGCATTCAATCCGAAAACCGAAAGCTCTAAACTATACGCCTACCCACTGAATGCGGGCGATTACAAAGCGGGTAAAACCGGCAATGCCAAACTCGGCGATCTGGTTGCACTGGGGAACAATCGCTTCATCACGATTGAACAAGGCAGCGGCGCAGATGGTAAAGTGTTCAACTGGCTGATGCTTGTAGAACTCCCGAAAGATGCCAGTGAAATCACCACCGCCGGAGTCGAGTTGGAAAAAAGCAGTGTTCTGCAAAAACCCGTGGATGGCGCGGATTACAGCCGCATCGTGCCACTGAAAAAGACGCTGTTGCTCAATCTGAACCAACTGGGCTGGACGGCGGAGAAAGCCGAGGGTTTGGCGCTGGTCGACAATCAGACGCTGGCATTGGTCAATGACAATGACTTCGCTCTGCGCACCGCCGTGTTTGACAACAGCGGCAAAGAAATCAAAGCCGACATCACCGAATGTACGGCGAACGATCAAGGTCAATTGCAAGGTGATTGCGCGGACAAAAAAGTGCAAGTCGTCCCTGCCAAAAGCGCCGATTCGCCACAAAACTTCTGGCTGATTCGTTTCCCGAAAGCGCTCAAGCAATATGGCACACGATAAACGGTGCGCTTGGCAAACCCATTAAAAAAGCGAGTGAATTATCACTCGCTTTTTTTACAACGGATCGAATAATCAATTATTTCACACGGTTACGGTATTCGTTGGTGCGTGTGTCGATTTCAATTTTGTCGCCGATATCCACGAACAAAGGTACTTGAATTTCAAAACCGGTCGCCAATTTAGCCGTTTTCATCACTTTACCTGATGAAGTATCGCCTT
>CAZCDD010000156.1:0-3300 GCA_964497405.1 uncultured Hydromonas sp.
TGATTGTGATCTGCCATGATTATGCTTCGCCTTTCTCATCTTTACCAATGACCAACTTGGTGTCGGAAACAAACATATAACGCGGTACATCCAAGTTTTTCGGAGCTGGTTTGTTTTTAAACACACGACCGGCCAAGTCAAAAGTGGAACCGTGGCAAGGACACAGATAACCGCCCGGCCAGCCTTCTGGCAGTGAGCCACCGCCGCCTTCTTTAAATTTACCATCCGGCGAGCAGCCCAAATGGGTACATACACCGACCATCACCATGACATCTTTGTGCTCTGGACGGCAACGGAATTCATTATTGCAGTAATCCGGCAAAGGCATGCTGTATGGGTTTTCAGATTTAGGATCAGCCAAATCACCATCGTGCTTGTGCAGATTGGCGGTCATTTCTTCGGTGCGACGCAGAACCCAAACTGGCTTACCGCGCCATTCCGCTACTTTTTGCTCGCCCGGCTTGAGATCACCAATTTCGATTTCAACCGGTCCGCCGCTGGCCTTGGCCCGAACCGACGGCGCAAAGCTAGCCACCAATGGTGTAGCAAACGCCGCAGCACCTAAAGCACCCACACCACCCGTTGCAATCAATAGATTGCGACGTTCCTTATCCTGCAGGTCTTTTGGATTTTGATCGCTCATAAACGACCCCCATATCGTAAGATTAACTAAAATAAAAACCACGAAAAACGAATTGCTGTGTTCAAATCATGAGTGGATCAACGCCTTATGCTCATGATTTTTACACAAATAACCCTATTATTGTATCGTAAACTCGCTGACACTCAAAGCCCATTTACATCGAAAATTGCTGAAAAATGTGAATTTCCGAGGCCTCAAAACAACATTGTGTAGAAAAAAGATATAATCTCGCTATGGTTACTCTATGTACCATGTATATATCGCAGATTGACTGTATTTATAAATAGTAATTTTAAGAGAGGAAAAATATGTGGAAAGAGTTTAAAGAGTTCATCATGAAAGGGCCTGTACTGAGCTTGGCGGTCGGTGTGATCATCGGCGCAGCGTTCGGTAAAATCGTTGACTCTGCCGTCAAAGATCTCATCATGCCTTTGATTGGCGCGGTTTTTGGCAAAGTGGATTTCAGCAATCTGTTCGTCGTGTTCGGCGACGTCCCTGCTGGCGTACCCCACACTTACGACGCATTGACCAAAGCAGGCGTGAATGTTTTTGCCTATGGCAACTTCATCACCGTGTTGGTCAACTTCTTGTTGTTGGCTTTGGGTGTATTTATCATCGTTAAAGCTGCCAACAAAATCGCTCCTGAAAAAGCAGAAGAACCTGCTGGCCCGAGCGAAGACGTATTGTTGTTGCGCGAAATCCGCGATAGCTTGAAAAAATAATCACAGACACCGTGATGTACAGTCTGTCGCAAAAAAGCCACTGGGAAACCAGTGGCTTTTGTTTGGCTGCAATCGAGAATACTCGGTACGTTAAAAAACCACACGCACCCTGACTTTGACTTTTTTGCCCACACAGGATGGGTCATGCGCCACAAAACGCACATTCGCCGCGACGTCGCGAATTTCACGCAGATACCGTACCCCTTCACCCGCCTGATTGACCAAAGAAACGAAGCGTGCACCCGAGCTGGTGCGCTCCACCCACACCGCGACATCCAAACCTGCCGCACTGCCACGAGCCGGCACAGTCGCCAAACAATCCACCGCCGCACCCGTAGCTGTGCCGCCTGAGTCCACACCAGAACCGGACATCGCCGAAGCGGCATCTGACGACGCCCCACTACCGCTCAGCTGAGTAGAACCGCCCGCATGAGCCGCGCTCGTTGACGCTTGGGACTGAGGTGATGAAATATTTCCAGTGATGGGAGCCGCAGATGACGACTGCTTGTCTGTTGACGAAACCGCAACAGCACCAGAGGATGCGTTCGGCATATGGGTGACCGACTTGACCGGCGCATGATCGGATGAGGTTTTTGCAGCCGGCAAATCCGACTGACGAACGTGGTTATCTGCCCCGTCCGACTGCTTCGGGGCATCGGCCATAGACGATGCCACCGGAACCGATAATTGCGCTTGCACCATCTGCCCCCGTTCAGTCGCAAGCGATGGATTCGAGCGTTTCTGCCGCATCAAACCCCAAACCAGCACCCCATGCAGCAGCAACACAACGGCCAACACCCATACCCAGCGAACCTGACGCTTACGCCCCATGGTCCACCCCAACATATTGTTGAGCAAAGGCGCGAATGGCATCGGCCTGCGCCAACACAAAAGCCAAAGCCGATGGCTCAATCAGCGAGAACCCCGTCGATTTGAGCTTTTCATTGCGGATGCGACGCGATTCGCGCATAAAACTCCAGCGCATCGGCGACACCTGCGCCTGCATCTGCACGCGTGAAATGGGCTGTGGTTGCGCGCGTTGCAACACCTGCGCCAGCGCTGTCATCCACTCGCTCATCAAAATCGGCTCATCGTCGCACACATTGAACACCTCAAACGGCAAGCATACCGCATCACGAGTCGCTTGATTGAGGAAAAACGCACATGCCCGCGCCAAATCATCGGCGTGGATGTGATTGCTAAAACTATCCTCGGTCGGCCATAACACAGGCGAACCGCTCAATACCGATTCATACGGCAAACGCTCCAGCGCGTAAATCCCCGGCGCACGCAACACCGTCACCTGCGCGCCGCTGCTGTACGCAAACTCACGCCATTGCCGCTCGGCCGCTACACGCTTTTTCGCACGCGCCGACTGCGGATTCAGCGGCGAAGCCTCATCCACCCAAGCACCCGCACAATCGCCATACACGCCCGTCGTGCTCACATACACCACGCGCTTGGGAGCAATGCCGGATTGCTGCCAAAACGACAGCAGACGTCGTAAGCGCAGATCCTCGTTTTCAGCATCAGAGTCCTTACCCACACTCGGCGGCGCCGTGTACAACACCCCATCAAAACGTTGCGCCAAGCATTTCTTTTGCGCATCCGTCCACACCGGCGCATCCAAATCCAGCGCGACCTGTTTAACCGCACTCAGACTCATATCCAACACCGGCGAACGCAACAACGCCGTTACCTCAAAACAGGACAACAACGCTGGCAACGCCCTGCGCGCCACATCACCCAGCCCGACGATCAATAATTTTGGCACAACACACTTTCTGACGATAAAAACGTATCTTACCGCAAATATGCTAAAATGCAGGTCTGACTTGAATACCGTCGTTGCACCGTGATTTCAGAAATACCGATCAAGGCGCAGCGAACAACGAACTGGGGGCGACCTGGCTTTCGACGTGGGTTGCAAAGCAG
>CAZCDD010000157.1:0-3289 GCA_964497405.1 uncultured Hydromonas sp.
CCACCGATGCGGCAGGCAACAGCACCAGCGCCACCGACACCGAGGGCTACAGCGTTCAAACGACCTTACCCGTGGCAAGCATTGTTTTGGATAGCATTGCCAAGGACGGCGTCATCAATGCCGCGGAAGCGGCCAGCGACATCTTGCTCTCTGGTAGGGTTGATGGGGACGCGAAAGAAGGTGATACGGTGACTTTGACCATCAATGGCAAATCTTTTACTGGAATCGTGTTTGCGAACAAGGAATTCATGATTTCGGTTCCGGGCACAGATTTGTTGGCAGATGGCGATAAAGTGGTTGATGCGAGTGTGACGACCAAGGATGCGGCGGGCAATAGCGCTACGGCGACGACGACTCAGGCTTACACCGTTGATACCACGCCACCGACCATTGATATCACTACGATTGCTGGTGAGAGCCAAAGTCCATTGACGAGCGATGCGAATGGTTATGCGCTGATCAGTGCGACGGATAAGGCGAGTGGCTTTACCGTTAGCGGTGTGAGCTCGGAAGCGGATGGTCGAATAGTGACGGTTCAGGTGTATGAGGGTACTACGTTAAAGGCCAGTTTGTCTGGCGCTACCGTGGCGGCAGGTGGTTCATGGAGCGTCACCGTGCCTGCGAATGCGACTTGGATCACACAGGGCACGGTGTATAGTTTCAAAGCGACTGTAAGTGATGCAGCAGGTAATGTGGCGGTTGATACCGATACAACGCAAGCGACGGATTTGGCTTTACCACCAACGCTTGCTGCCGCTACGGCGATTGTGTCTGAAGAGGGCTTGAGTAACGGCTTGAAAGATACTTTGGGCGTTACCGATACCACCGATGCGGTCACGGCCGTGGGTACGATGGCGGTGACGAATGCGACATCCGTGGTGTTTGATACACTTGGTCAGCCGAGTACCATTGGCGGTACGAAGGTGGCTTGGAGCGGAGCGGGTACAGGCTCATTGACTGCGTATGCGGATGCGAATGGCAATGGGGTTGTTGATGCGGGTGAGGTTAAAGTGTTGAGCGCAAGTATTGATAATACCGGAGCGTATACAGTGACATTAAATGCACCTGTGGCGCATCTGGTTTCAGGCAATACAACGGCGACGGCGGAAGATGTGGTCTCGGTGAATCTGAAGGTGAAAGCGGATGACAATAGTGCGCTGACGCCATCGGCTTCGGCCAATTTGATGGTGCGGATTGAGGATGACTCGCCGGCACAAAGTGCTGCGGTGATGATTCAGGGTAGCCCGCCGGCGCAGCAGACCAATTTGGTATTGACCATGGATATTTCCGGCAGTATGGGGGCTTTTGATGATCCGAATTCTCGCGGTTATAAGGTCATGCATGCAGCGATGGATTTGATTAAGATGTATCAAAATCTGGGACAGACTAAGGTTTTAATTAGCACCTTTGGTGATGGCGGATTGACCTTGGGTACTTTTACGGGGAGTTATACCTACGGCAGCTATTTGGGTGAGCCGATTGAAAAACCTATTTTTAATGCAGCACAGTGGCTCACGCCGCAAGAGGCTTTGACGGCTTTGGCATCATTTACCACCTATACCGGCGAAGGGACGAACTATAACGCGGGTTTAAGTGCAACCACCAATTCGTTAAATAGCCTTTCGGGCTCAATTTCAGGTGGGAAAATGGTGTCCTTCTTCATGACCGATGGTGATGTGCCGGATTATTATCAGTTAACACCTGAAACCAAAACCGCTTGGAGCAATGTGGTCGATGCTAAAAATATCGATGCCTATGCGGTGGCCGTGGAAACGGGATACTTATCATGGTTGGGTACGGACAATTTGAATCACATTGCGATGGATGGACGGGTTGAGCCGGTATCGACTGGGCGTGATTATCTTGATGTGACGGATGTGAATAGTTTGTCCAATACCCTGTTGCAATTGGCAACGCCACCAGTGGCGGGTGATTTGCTGTTGGATAATACGCTGTTTCAATCGATTGGTTTGATGGGGGCGGGGGCTGATGGTATTGGTAATATCACACGCTTGGTCGTTGATGGTGTGACCTATATCTACGATCATTTGACCGACTCATCATCGGTGACCGGTACGTCACGCGGCACTTTTGATAATACAAGCAACCAATGGACGGTTAATTTGCTTTCAGGGGCTAAATTGACAGTCGATATGGATAATGGTGCGTATAAGCATGAGTTTGGCACGGCATCATCGGATTCGTTTAGCTTCTCGATTCGAGATAAGGACGGCGATTTTGGCTCAACCAACTATACCTTGTCTAAATCAGGTGTGACTATCAATGGTACGGCTTCGGCTGAAACCTTGATTGGCTCCATTTCGGCAGATACGATCCTCGCTAATGCTGGTAACGATGTTTTGGCAGGTAAAGGCGGTCATGATACCTTGACGGGTGGTTTGGGTGCCGATCGGTTTGTATTTGATACCGTGCTCAACGCTTCGAATAATATCGATACCATCACGGATTTTGTGGTGGGTACGGATAAACTGGTATTGGATGACAGTATATTTGCTGCTTTTGCGGGGCAAACGACTCTGAACAGTACGTCGTTCGTGTCGGCAGCCAATAATCCGACGGCCAGCACTGCGGCGGGTACGATTTTGTATAACAGCACCACAGGCGCCTTGTCCTATGATGCGGATGGTTCGGGTAGTGCGTTTGCTGCCGTGCAGTTCGCGACCATGGGCAGCAGCACACATCCACTTTTGTCTTATACGGACTTTATTATTCTTTAAGTTAGTGTATTCGTGCGTAGCAAAAACCCAGCCGTTGGCTGGGTTTTTGTTTTTTGCCCAATCATCCGCTGATTCATAAGCGTTTGGATCGGGGCTTACGACTGAGGTCGTTGTTTGGGCTTATTGGCCTTTGGACAAATACGTTTCCATCAGTTTGAGCACGCCATCGGCATCCACCTCGACGCACAAATGCACGTTGTCACGCTCAGACCAGCAAGGTTCGGCGTAGATACGGCCTTTCGGTGCGAAGAAGGTTTTGCCATAGCCGGCTGCATCTACCACCACGTCGATTTGCCCTTGTTGGGTTTTGAACACTTCCGGATTGGTGACGTACATCAGCGTTGCGGGGTCGTGCAGTGAAAAACCGGAGAAGCCTGCGGTGTTCTGATAAAAATCAGCGTAGTGTGCGCAGATGTCGTACAGGAAGCTGCCGGTTTTCGGTGCGGCGGCTTTGACGCGTGCCATGTCGTCCATGGTCATCAGGGTTTTGTAGGTCACGTCCAGACCGACCATGACGATTTCCCACGGTGCGGAGAATACGATTTGACCGG
>CAZCDD010000158.1:0-3288 GCA_964497405.1 uncultured Hydromonas sp.
GGCAAATCTATCAAATCACCGGCAGCGAACTCGCCCTCGGCCTGATCGGTCTGGCCGAGGTGATTCCGTATTTTTCCAGCGCTTTATTTGTCGGCTATGCGGTTGATCACTATTCACGCCGTTTGCTCGGCGTACTAGCATGCGGCCTGCTGCTCATGATGTCGCTGATTTTATGGCTGGTCTCCTCGCGCACAGGAATGGCATGGTTGAATCAGGTCGGCACATGGCCGATTTATGGCGCGATTGCCCTGTCCGGCTTTGCCCGTGCATTTTTAAGTCCGGTATATAACACGCTATTCGTACGTTTGGTCGATCGTGAACACTACGCCCGAGCGGCAGGTGTCGGTACAAGCGTGTTTCAATTTGCACAAATCGCCGGCCCTGCCATCGGCGGCGGCCTACTGGCCATCAACGGTATGGATAGCATCAGCTGGGCCTATACGGTAACATTGCTGTGCGCCGCGATTGCCTGTGTGAGCCTATTCGGTATCCCGCGTGACCTGAGTCAAGCACCGCAAACCCACACTGAGCAAAGCGTCGCCGCGATATTCACGGGTATTGGGCAGGGATTGAAGTTTGTGTTTTCACATCGAATATTATTGGGAGCCTTGTCTTTGGATATGTTCGCCGTGTTGTTTGGCGGAGCCATGGCTTTGCTTCCCGCTTTTGTGCAAAACGTCTTGCACAGCGGCCCTGAAACCTTGGGATTATTGCGCGCCGCACCCGCCTGTGGTGCAATCGTGATGGGGATTTATTTGACGCGCCGCCCGATCAATCACAATGCCGGACGCATTTTATTGGCGACAGTGGCAGGCTTTGGCTTGGCAATGATCGTATTTGCCTTGTCCAAATCCTTGTGGCTGTCATTGGGCGCATTGTTTTTCTCCGGCCTGTTTGACAGCATTTCCGTGGTGCTGCGCTCCACCATTTTGCAACTAACCACACCCGATGACATGCGCGGACGTGTTTCGGCGATCAACGGGATTTTCATCGGCTCATCCAATGAGTTGGGCGCTTTCGAGTCGGGTGTTGCGGCGCGACTCATGGGTCTGGTGCCTTCGGTGGTATTCGGCGCAGTGATGACCCTGCTGGTCGTACTCATCATTGCCCGTAGCGTTCCGAGCCTACGCAAGCTGCATATTCATGAATTGGTCTGAGCGATGGTGCGTAAATAATCGTGTAATAATGATTCAGAATACGCTGCCGAATTCGGATTCATAAATCCATGTGCAGCACCCGACACCAACTCCGCTGATATACCGCGCGCCCGCAGCTGGGAGGATAGCTCCATCGGATTGAAACTCGGCTCAAGCTCCGCCCAGATGGTCTGGACGCGACATCGCGGCGACCGATCCAAATAATCCCGAATACGCGAGCCATAGAACAACCAAGTTCTCAAATTCGGGGAGACTGACTTGTCACTCGCGTACAACCATGCTGCCGTTGCACCCACACTGAATCCCAATAAATCGGTCACTTTCTCGCCCTGCAGCACCATCGTTCCCTTGATTTTATCCACATACGCGGAAAAACCATCCTGCGCTAAAAATGCCATATGAGCGGTTTTATCATCAGCATAGGGATTGAGCGCTGTATCCCACGGCGAGAGCCAAATGATGGGCTGATCCATTATCGAGTCGTATTGTTGACGTAGTGTATCGGTCACACCATGAAGATCGGTTGCAATGACGATCATCGCTGTGACCTATGAGGTCGAGCCAAACGACTGACGACTCAAATAAAACTCGGCCAATTCAAAATCCTGCGGATAGGTTACTTTGAGATTACTCGATTCGCCCTGCACCAACAGCGGCGCATACTCTGACCACTCCATCACACTGGCTTCGTCCGTAATCGTTTTGGCCACCTCAGGGTCGGTCAAAGCATCGCACAGCGCATGGTACAAACCACTGACTGTAAACATCTGCGGCGTTTGCGCCGCCCAGAGCACACTGCGATCGATGGTTTTTTTGATGTGCGCACCGTCTTGCGTCAACTTGATGGTATCGGTCACGGGGTGCGCCAGTATGCCGCCGGCGGTTTGCCATTCGGTATTCTTTTCAGCCATTTGCGTGGCCTGCATCCATACCGCATCTCGCAGTCGCACAATGGCAGATTCGCTGATACAGGGACGCGCCGCATCGTGCACCATCACCCATGCTTCATCCTGTTCACCCAAGGCTGCATCCAGCTCAGCCAGCCCATTGCGTACCGATTCAGCACGCGTCGCACCACCGACCATCAAAATATCGATCCGCTCCATCCAGCCTGCTTGTGCAATCAAAGGCACAATGCTTTCAGCAAACCAGCCGTCATTCGGTGAAATCACCACATACACCCGCGTCAGCTCAGGGCACTGGGCAAATGCGCGCACGGTATGCCACAGCATCGGCTGATGGTTGATGGCTTGGTATTGTTTGGGCACATCGCCACCCGCGCGTGCGCCGACACCGGCGGCACAAATCAGGGCATACACAGGCAAGGCGCGGCAGTCAGTTATATTCATCGTATTCATGTGTGGCATTGTAAAACATCATTTCGCAAAAACCAAACCGAATGCTTCTACGCACGCCATTCATCTGAAAAAAATATTTTAAAACGACCGTTCGATTCTGTAAAATGCATTTTCCCTATCACTTCAAATACACACAGCAAAGGAAACCCATGAGTTCAAGCAACCGCCTGATGGCCATAGTCCAGAAAACTGCTTCCTTACCCAGCGGTATCCAAACATTCCTGCTTTCTAAAATGTTTGGCCGCGTGGTACCGATGGTCGGTACGGCAGGCATACGTTATGAGGAAATCACAGCGCATCGCGTGGTCTGCACCCTGCGCAATCACCGCCGTATGCAAAACCACATCAAAGGGCTACACGCAGCAGCCATGGCATTACTGGCCGAAACCGCAACGGGCTTTGTCGCGGGCATAAACATCCCCGATGACAAGATTTTGCTGATTAAATCACTGCATGTGGATTACAAAAAAGTCGCCAAAGGCGATCTGAAGGCCGTTGCCACTCTGACTGAAGCACAACGCCAGCAAATTCTCAACGAACCCAAAGGTGAAGTGTTGGTTGCCTGCACCGTAACCGACAGCTCAGGCGAAGAGCCCATTCAAACCCAGATGCTGTGGGCGTGGATTCCGAAGAACCGAGGCTAAAAACCACCGAACAGTAATAAAAAACAAAGGCGAACCGAAGTTCGCCTTTGTTTCGTGCCACATCAATCGCTTAAATCGCGCGGCGCACCAGCATTTCTTTGATTTTGCCGATGGCTTTGGTCGGATTCA
>CAZCDD010000159.1:0-3238 GCA_964497405.1 uncultured Hydromonas sp.
TGGTTAATATGGTTACCTAGTATAATATCAAGAGAACCCGTCCAGTTTTTTGGAAGAATGAGTTTTGTAGGTATAGTATTTTTATGGATAGCATTATTTTTAACGTTTAACAAAAATATAAAGCGATATATCACTAAGCAATTATCAAAATAAGTAAAGGAGGTTTGATAAATGATAAACAGTAAAAGTTTAACAATCGCAACCATATCAACAATTTTATTTGGAGTGCTTTCAAAATGGTTAGTAGGAATACCTTATATGTCTTTGAAGCATTTTGACTTGTATTTTGTAATATCATTTGTACTATGGGTGATTTATTCGTAAACGCTCAATAGTGGGTATACCCACTTCAAATAGCCGCTCCTGAGAGCGGCTTACAGTTCATTTTATTTTCGACATTCGGCAGGCAACTTATCCGACCAAGGAAGAAGATCTTCACAAAAGTGATTGTCACGATCATCCATATGTTTCGGTATCTCTGTCAGAAGATATTCAAAATAGTTATAAGGTTTCAGATGATTCGCTTTTGCAGTTTCTGCTATGCTATAGATCATTGCACTAGACTCTGCTCCGGCTATCGTATCAATCATAACCCAGTTCTTCTTTCCTATGCAGAATGGTCGGATCGATTGTTCTGCTGCATTATTATCCATTGGCACTTCTCCATCTTCCAGAAACGTCCTTAAATAAGTTTCCTGATTGATCGAGTAGGTAAGTCCATTTGCAGTTTTGCTTTTCGCTGCGACCACAAGTACATTCTTCTTTACCCATGTAAAATAAGCATTTACCAATGGCTTTACTGTTAGTTGCCGGTTTTTTAAACGATCTTGCGCGCTCATCCCTTCAAGCTTGTTTTCCTCGCGATAAATCGCTTGGATTTGCTTGAGTGCAAAATACGCAATCGTATCTTTCTGTTGTTCTTTTGGTAATGCTTTCAGCGCTTCATCAAAGCGCCGTCTTGCATGTGCCCAGCAGCCGGCAATCCGTAAGTCTTCCCTTTCTTTTTCCAATGTATGGTAAACCTGGTATCCGTCTGTCACACAGATTCCCTGAAAGTCCTTTAGGAATACTCTTGGATGATCTGCATTTCGAGAGGGTTGATATTCATACAGTACGATTGGTTTGTCCTGATACATCTTACCGGTACGATATACCCACATGTAATGCCTGCTTCCCGATGTTCGATTTTCTTTTGAGACGAGCACCGGAGTCTCATCTGCCTGAAGCACATGATAGTCATACATCTTCTCATGTAAGTAATCATAAAAAACAGACAGATATCGTTCCGCACACAAAATCGTCCAATGCGCCATTTCACCACGGTCAATGGAGACTCCCATTCTTTGGAATTCCTGTTCCTGACGGTATAGCGGAACTGCATTTACATACTTTGCATTCCAGATGCCTGACAATAACGTAGGCGACACTAAACTGTTTCTTAAGAGATACGCCGGATGCTCTGCCTTCTTGAAATGATTGTCTTTCTTGGATTTGTAGACACCTACATGGTGTTCTTCAATTTCAATCTTCATCGGGGTGAAGCGGTATCGACGATAGATTTCATCTTCCAGTTGATACCAACCATCCTCTCCAAACTCCGTAATCAGTTCACTTTCCGTCATCTTATGATCGACATGAATAACCGGAAGGTCTTTGATGTCAGCTGTTCGTTTGCCCTTTGTCTTTGCATTCTTTGGCTTAGTAGACTTTTCTTCATCTTCCGGCACGAGGGCATTTACTGCTTCTGCCTCATTAAAGAAAACGATGTCGCCATCGACTTCCATGAAGCAGACCTGATTCTCAATCCCTAGTTTTTCTGATTTCTTACCAAAACGATTGTTTTTCAGTACAGCGGCTTGCTCTAACAGAAGCTGTAGCTTTTTATCGATTTCCTGAAGCTGTGACTGTTGCATCAGCAAAAGCTGAATCAATGTCGCTTTATCAAACGTATTCAGTTGTTCTTCTGTATAAGTCTTCGCCATAATAAACCTCCTCTTCATGGACTCATTATATCATAAATGGGCGATTTTTGCGAATCCCGTTTCGTTTTGAGTTCGTCATAATGCCTATGGTTTTAAGAGGATACAAGGCTGAATTCCATCTAAAGAATGCATGGCTTTTGAAATGACAAAAATGAAATGCAGCTTTATAGAAGGAACCTTGTATGCTTTTCACGCTCGTTTTTTGTGGTAGAAGAAATGGAAACTTGCTAAGTTTCTGATCGGAAATGAACTACAAAAATTTCTACGTATTGCACAAGAACTATGCCGGATACTGTGGCGGTGTAATCTCTTGCACAGTATGTTTAGGGGTAATGGTCAGACCCTCCATTAGCCACCGGAACTGTTGCTCAGTAAGTGATTGCACCTCAGATTCGTTTCTCGGCCATTGAAATCGCCCTTTCTCTAATCGTTTGTACAGGAGTAAAAATCCGTCTCGCTCCCAGGTCAATCCTTTAATGCGATCTGTTTTGCGACCGCAAAAAAGGTAAAGAGTATCCGGTACGAAAGGATTGTCTCCTGTTTTCGAAGTAATGAGGGCAGCCAGACGATCAATTCCGGATCGAAGATCGGTATAGCCGGTCACAATGAATATCTGTTTAAAGCAGATGGCATTATTCAACATGGGCAAGTACCCCAAGCACTTTCGCCAAGAGTGCATCAGATGTCTGATCGGTAACTCGAAGAGTTGCGCCATGAAAATCGAATTCCAAAGAAGAACCTTTAACGGACTCTGGTAATAACTTCTTTATACAGGATTCTTCTGCCGGAGCAACTAAGTTCATTGGAACCGGAACAACTTCTTGGTTCACCGCTTCATCTGACAGTGAATCCAAACAGGCCTTTCGTACCTGAGTCATGCGATAATAGTAGTTGGCTGTGGTAATGGAATTTTCCCGACACCATTCATTTACTGACATTCCAATCGGACGGTTATTACAGGAATGAACCATTTGGCTCCATTCCTGTAAGCGACAGTTGCGAGCCGCTAAAGATGTTTGAGATTTCATAGATAGCCTCCAATTGTTCTAAAAAGTTTAGCCTAAACTTTTTAGACTGAACTTTTTAGAGCATTATCATTTGTCGAGGCTATTATCTCAAAAAATGAGGTCACTGTCTACGCATCCACTATTGAGCGTTTACGAATTTAATCAATTTAAATTTCGTTTTGTTTTTCGTTTTTGAAAAAGAGGCTGCAATAAAAAAATAGCCACTAGAACCAGATAAAAAATCGTTTT
>CAZCDD010000160.1:0-3211 GCA_964497405.1 uncultured Hydromonas sp.
TTAGTTTAAAGGGTTCTACTTTTAGGTGCTGGCTTTTTTAGGGGGTATTACCAATCTGGCGCTGCCGTTTTTGAACTGGAATCAAAATCAGCTCAATCTAAAAATATCCAAAGCCGCGTATGAGCAAGCCGTCATCTCCCACCGTCAGACCATTTATACAGCGCTGCAAGAGGTGGAAAACGCCCTTTCGGCTCGCACGCTCTATGCTGCACAAACCGATAAAGAATGGCGCTCATTGAACAATGCCCGTGAAGCCGAGCGCCTGTACGAAATCCGCTACCGTGCTGGCGCCGATAGCCTGAAAAACTGGTTGGATGCGCAGGAAACTCGTCGCCAAGCAGAATTGGCTCATCTGGCGACCCGTTACAATCAGTACCTCAATTACGTTGACTTGATGCTGGCACTGGGCGGCTAAACCGCCTTCTCTACTGGATAGTCGTCAATCAAAAAATAATGGGTGCGGTCACGCACCCATTATTTTTTACGAATCATGCTCGCGATGAACTCAATCGGCTGTATCCACGCGGAAAGAGATTTTACAAATCGCGCCATAAGTAGCTACTTTACCGTCTTTAACGTGTGCTTTGATGTCCTGCACATACACCGAGTCAATATTGCGTACCGTTTTTGATACTTCGGCCACAGCACCCTGAATCGCATCTTCGATGCTGGTCGGTGATGAGGCGATCACTTCGATTACTTTAACAATTGCCATAATTCTTTCTCCTATTCGTTATAGTCATTGATTGCTACGGTATTGTCTGCCCATACCTGACAGAACGGGGTCATTGTACTGCAAATAAAAAAGTATGGGATTTTCACCCCATACTTTTTATTTGGACACCCAAATGAATGCTTAGTGACCGCCACCCATGCGCGCAGGCATCGGCAAATTGGACTCTTGTTTCGGTGTTTTGATCAGCAATGTCGCCATTGCCGCAGTCAACAACAAAGCACCCGCAAACATAATCGCATTACCTGGATTTGCGCCCAAGAAGTTGTGGTATACCTTACCAAAGGTCAAAGTTTGGATCAGCATTGGGATCACAATCATCATATTGATAATACCCATGTACACACCATAGCGTTCACGTGGAATTGCAGCTACTGCAATGATGTATGGCACACCCATCATACTGGCCCAAGCGATACCAAAGCCAATCATCGGCACAAACAGCATATATTTATTGCTGATGTGTGGGAACATCCACAGACCCACTGCGGCCAAAATCAATGCACCGGCGTGTACCCATTTCGCACCGTATTTACGCGCCATGGCTACCAATGCAAACGCTGACAAGAAGGTCACGATATTATAAAAACCATTAACCAGACCCGTCCAAGCAACCGCCTGTGAATACAAATCTTTATTTTCAGAAGTCGCGTGCCAAACGGATTGAGCAATACTGTGAGAAACATATTGCCAGTAGCAGAACATCGCATACCATTGGAACAAATACACCAAAGCCAACTGCCACAACGGTTTCGGCATGTCCTTGATCGCTTCAAAAATTTCAGTGACCGCAGCAACCAAACCACCTTTTTTAGCACGGATTGCGGCTAACTCAGCCTCAGTCGGTGGAATTTCAGGCGTTTTGGAAACCGACAGCAGAACCGAACCGATTGAACAGATCGCCCCAATAAAGAACGAACCGAATACCCAGTGCGGAATCCCAGAAGCCGTTTGCCCAGTAATGGATTTTTGGAAGAAGAACAAAGACACGTTCGCCAGCGTAATCCCTAAACCGGTGAAAAAGCTTTGAGTCAAAAAGCCACTGGCATGTTGATCTGGCGGCAAACGATCCGCGATAAACGCACGGTACGGTTCCATTGCGGTATTGTTACTTGCATCAAGCAACCACAGCAACAGTACTGCCATCCACAGCGCGGTACTGAATGGATACAGGAACAAACACAAGCTACAACCGATCGCACCGACTAAGAAATACGGTTTACGACGACCCCAACGAGGGCTCCATGTACGATCACTCATTGCTCCAATCAACGGCTGAATGAGCAAGCCCGTCACCGGCCCTGCCAAGTTCAACAACGGTAATTCTTCTGGGTTAGCATTTAAAAATGAAAAAATTGGATTAATTGCTGTCTGCTGCAGACCAAAACTATATTGAATCCCAAAAAAACCAAAGTTCATCAAGATAATTTGTTGCAACGTCAGCGGTGGTAGCTTTCTTACTTCTGACATTATCTTCCCCTGTGACCCCAACCTGCGAGTCAAAATGAATCAATAAAACACTTCAAACCAAGATACTGCTCCAAACAACTTAAAACAACACATACCGCACCCATGCCCCCATCAAATGAATGCGCCGAGTCAGTCATTTAATACAATCAACACACCCTAAACTCATAGCCAACAGACTGATAAGCCTATGCAGAGTATGCCGATTGAATGCAAAAAAGGCCTCATTTCTACCCACACTTGTGCATTAATGAGTGATTGCGGTGCATCTATTCTATTCCGTTAAGTATAGATGTCAAGCAATTCTTGAAATAATTGTGTAACCGTTTCCATGTTAAAATAGAAGATAATATCCACAAATAATCAATATAAATCAATTTTTATCATGTTTTTAGTAGAAATATAAAAAATAAAATTAAATCGTTTACATAATATAAAGAAAAAATACTGGGCATTATTTTACTGCTCAAACACCGACTGAGCGAAAAACAACACTTTGCCCTTGAATAAGCATCGTAATAAAAAGCTACTGATGAAAAAAACAAGCCGGCAACACTGCCGGCTTGTCATTTTTTCCTCATCGATTGCTCGATGAGTCAAAATACCTTCATCTTACATATTCAAGGCTCGTTTGTCCGTCGCCAATGCGGCCTCGCGCATCACTTCAGATAAACTCGGATGCGGATGGCAAATACGCGCAATGTCTTCCGCCGAAGCTTTGAATTCCATCGCAACCACAGCTTCTGCAATCAGATCAGATGCACCGGCGCCAATGATGTGTACACCGAGAATCTCATCGGTCTCTTTGTCTGCAATCACTTTCACAAAACCATCGGCCTGCGCCATACCCAGCGCACGACCATTGGCCATGAATGGGAATTGACCGGTTTTGATCGCGCGCCCTTGCGCTTTCAATGCTTCTTCAGTTTTACCGACCCAAGCGATTTCCGGCGACGTATAGATCACCCACGGAATGCAGTTGTAATCAATGTGCGGTTTTTGACCGACGAT
>CAZCDD010000161.1:0-3203 GCA_964497405.1 uncultured Hydromonas sp.
CGTGCATACTTGTGAATGTATTGAGCCAGATGAAGAAATAAAAAAATTATTGATGCTAAAAAATGGTACTAAAGTTTGGTATATAGAACGTGTACGTAAAATAAATGGAGAAGCTGTGATTTTTGATACGGATATTTTGAATGCTGATATCGTATCTAATTTAACAGTGGATATAGTACAAAATTCTTTATATGAATACATTGAAAATACTTTAGGTTTAAGAATTGGCTATGCTAAAAAAGAGATAACATGTAGAGCTATAAATTCTCGAGATGAAAAATTAATGGACTTAAAAAATTATGATATGTTGATTAATATAGCTTCTTTCGTATTTTTAGAAGATACAACATTATTTCAATACACTTTATCTAGACATAGACCAGATAAATTTCGCTTTAGTGATTTTGCACGTAGAACAAGACAAAATTTTATTTAATATGTTCATTTACCTTATAACTTTTTGTTATAAGGTATTTTTTTATTATTGACAAACTTGTACGTACATGATATATTTAAGATGTTTAATAGATATACGTACAAGTTAAGGGGCTTTGAGAGATTAAGGAGGATATTATGTCGAAATTTACAGAAGATGCAAAATTATTATTAGAATATATCGGAGGTAAAGATAATATAAAAGCGGTAACACATTGTGTAACACGTATGCGCTTTGTATTGATTGATGAGAAAAAAGCTGATGTGAAAAAAATTGAAAGTTTAAAATCAGCAAAAGGAACTTTTACTCAAGCAGGACAATTCCAAGTTATTATCGGTAATGAAGTTAGTGAGTTTTATAATGAATTCACTAAAATTGCAGGCATTGATGGTGTAAGTAAAGATGCAGTAAAAGCGGCAGCAAAATCCAATCAGACATTTGTACAAAAATTGATGGCAAATTTAGCAGAAATATTTACACCACTTATTCCAGCACTTATCTGCGGTGGTCTTATTTTAGGTTTTAGATCGGTTATTGGTGATATTAAATTAGTTGAAGATGGTACAAAAACTTTAGTCGAAACTTCCCAGTTTTTTGCAGGTTTATATAGTTTTTTATGGTTGATAGGTGAAGCGATTTTCCATTTCTTACCAGTGGGCATTGTATGGTCTATCACTAGAAAAATGGGAACTACACAAATTTTAGGTATTATTTTAGGTTTGACTTTAGTATCTCCACAATTATTAAATGCTTATAATATGGCACCGGGAACTGTTCCTCCTGTATGGGATTTTGGTTTTGTTCAAATTGAAATGGTAGGTTATCAAGCACAAGTAATACCTGCTATTTTAGCTGCATTTATTTTAGTTTATTTGGAAAAATTCTGGCGTCGCATTACACCTGATTATATTTCTATGATAATTGTGCCTTTATTTAGCTTAATACCAGCTGTAATTTTGGCACATACAGTAGTAGGCCCTATTGGTTGGGCTATCGGTTCTTTTATTGCCAATGCTGTTTATGCAGGTCTTACTTCTAGTTTTGGTTGGCTTTTTGCTGGTGTATTTGGTTTCTTCTATGCTCCACTTGTTATCACAGGTTTGCATCATATGACAAATGCTATTGACCTTCAACTTATGAGTCAATTCAATGGTACTATTTTATGGCCAATGGTAGCACTTTCTAATATCGCCCAAGGTTCAGCAGTATTAGCTATGATTTTCTTACAACGCAAAAATGAACGTGCAAAACAGATTAATGTTCCAGCTTGTATTTCCTGTTATTTAGGTGTTACAGAACCTGCTTTATTTGGGGTAAACTTAAAATATGGTTTTCCATTTATTTGTGGTTTAGTTGGTTCTTGTATTGCAGCTATGATTTCTGTATCTAGTGGAGTTATGGCAAGTTCTATCGGTGTTGGCGGTATACCAGGCATTTTATCTATTAAACCTCAATTTATGTTTATGTTCTTTATCGCTATGATTGTAGCTTTTTGTATCCCATTTATTTTGACTACAGTTGTGGGTAAGAAAAAATTAACTAGCGAAGATGTCTCTGGTGTGGATATTAAACAAGCAGAATTTACAGAAACTGAAAATATTGATAGTGAAGAAAATAAAGTAGATACAGTAGCAGAAAATTTCCAAGCACCAATAACAGGTATTACTAAAAAATTAAGTGATATTGAAGATAAAGGTTTTGCTAGCGGTGCTATGGGCGAAGGTTTTGCTATTGAAATGCAAGATGGAAAAGTAGTAGCTCCATTTTCTGGTGAAGTCATGGTATGTTTCCCAACAGGTCATGCTTATGGTTTAAAATCAAATGATGGTAAAGAAATTTTAATTCATATTGGCATGGATACAGTAGAACTTGATGGAAAAGGTTTTGATGTAAAAGTACAGGCAGGTCAAAAGATAAAACAAGGTGATGTTTTAGTTAATGTAGATATAGATTATGTAAAATCTCAAGGAAAATCTTTAGTAACACCAATTGTATTTACAGACGGACGTAAAGTCGAACTTTTACAAGAAAATGTAGCTGTAAAAGCTGGAGATGAAAATATAATAAAATTATAATTATCTATAGATAGTATTTGATGAGATAAAACATTAGAAGGAAGGCATTTTTTCTATGAATGATTTTAAAAAGAAAGTAGTATATCAGATTTATCCAAAATCTTTTAAAGATACAAATGGCACAGGTACAGGCGATTTAAAAGGCGTAATCGAAAAATTAGATTATTTACAAACTCTAGGTGTTGATTATATTTGGCTTACTCCATTTTATGTATCACCACAAAATGATAACGGCTATGATGTGGCAGATTATTATAATATTGACCCTAGTTATGGGACTATGGAAGATGTAGAAAATTTAATTGCTGAAGCGAAAAAACGCAATATTTATTTGATGATGGACATGGTATTCAATCATGTATCCACAGAACATATTTGGTTTAAAAAAGCTATGGCAGGAGAAGAAAAATATTTAAATTATTTTTTCTTCAAACAAGGTAAAGCAAATAATCAACCACCTACAAATTGGAATAGTAAATTTGGTGGCCCTGCATGGGAATATGTGGAAAAATTTGATAAATGGTATCTACATTTATTTGATAAAACACAGGCTGATTTAAATTGGGAAAATCCTGAAGTTCGTGAAGAAGTAAAAAATATCGTGCGTTTTTGGATGGAAAAAGGCGTAAAAGGTTTCCGTTTTGATGTCATCAATTTAATCAGTAAGGCTGGTTTTGAAGATGATTTCTCTG
>CAZCDD010000162.1:0-3195 GCA_964497405.1 uncultured Hydromonas sp.
TCACTCGCGTCAGTATTAAAAATCCCGTTTTCGCCGTGATGGTCGTGCTCGGCCTTGTGGTGCTGGGGATTATGGGCTACAAAAAAATGGCGGTTGACCAGTTCCCCGACGTCGAGATTCCGGTGATCGTGGTGCAAACCACCTACTCTGGCGCCGCGCCCGCATCGGTGGAGAATGACATTTCGCGCCCGATTGAGGAGGCGATCAATACCGTCGGTGGCATCAAAACCCTGACCTCTCGCTCGTATCAAGGCATCTCGTTGGTCATCGCGCAGTTTGAGATGAACACCAATATGGACAACGCAGTGCAAGACGTTCGCGCGAAAATCGACCGCGTGCGTCGTGAATTACCCAGCAATGCCGACGATCCCATCGTTTCACAAAACGATCCGAACAGCCAGCCGATTTTATCGCTCGTCGTATCAGGCAACGAATCGCGCTCGTTGCGCGAGCTCACCGATATTGCCGAGAACACCATCAAACCGCGCTTGCAAACCGCGCGGGGCGTCGGTGAAATCAGCATTTTGGGCGGGGTCAATCCGCAGATGAACATCGTGCTCGATCCGAGCAAAATGAATGCACTCGGCATCGGTATCAACGAAATCGCCAGCGCGATTAAAAACGCCAACCAAGAATTACCTGCGGGCATCGTCAAAAACCAAGAGAAAGAGCTCACCGTTCAGGTCAAAGGTCGCTTACAGGACGTACAGGATTTTCGCCGCCTGATCATCGGTACGCGTGGCGGTCAGCCCGTGTATTTGGAGCAAGTCGCACAGGTAGAAGACGGTATTGCTGAGAAAAAAAGCGTCGCCATGACCGACGGTCAGCCGACTTTATCCATCACCGTGATTAAATCCAGCGGTACCAATACCTTGGAAGTGGCGCAAAATGTGCGCACGCAAATCGCCCAGTTGGAAAAAAGTCTGCCTGAGGACATTAAAATCTCCACCCGCCAAGATCAAACCATGAGCATCCGCTCCAGTGTGACCGAGGTGCGCAACACGATTTTCGAGGGTGCGATTTTGGCGATTTTGATCGTATTTTTGTTCCTGCACTCATGGCGCAGCACCGTGATTACCGCGATCACGCTGCCGGTGTCGATCATCGGCACGTTTGGCTTCATGTACGTGCTCGGTTACAGCATCAACAACCTCACCCTGATGGCGCTCTCGCTCTCGGTCGGCCTGCTGATCGATGACGCGATCGTGGTGCGCGAAAACATCGTGCGCCACATGCAAATGGGCAAAGACCATTACAACGCCGCGATCGAGGGTACGCAGGAAATCGGCTTGGCGGTACTCGCTACCACGCTCAGTATCGTCGCCGTGTTCATGCCGATTGGCTATATGAACGGCACCATCGGCCAGTTTTTCCACCAATTCGGCATCACCGTGGTGATTGCCGTGCTGCTGTCGATGTTCGTCTCATTCACGCTGGATCCAATGCTCTCGTCCAAATGGCATGACCCCGACACCGAGCGCCCAATTGAACAACGTAAAGGCGCACGTTTGCTGATGTTGTTTGAGCGCCAAGTGGAAGCCTTCAGCGACACCTATCAAAAAATGCTCAAACTCGCGCTCAAGCACCGCATCCTGACACTGGTGATTGCCGCCGCGACCTTTGTGATCAGCCTGATGATCGTACCGATCATCGGCTCGGAGTTCGTACCGCAAGGCGACTACTCCGAAATGAATGTGAAATTCAAAACGCCGGTGGGTACTTCACTCGATCAAAGTACCGAGAAAACCCGTCAAGTGCAGGCGGTGCTCAAAGAGAAATTCCCAGAGGTGGATTACAGCTTCGCGCGCATTGGCGGTGGCACGAATGACAACAATGTGGTGAGTCTATACGTCAAACTGCGCCCCGTATCCGAGCGCTCGCGTAAAGTCAATGAACTACAAGGACCCATGCGTACCGAGCTATCCAAAGTGGCCGGCATTCGTTTATCCAAAGTCACGGGGCAAGAAGGCGGTCCGGCCGGTGCGAATAAACGCTTGATTTTCAATATCCAAGGACCGGATTTAAAACGACTGGAAGCATATAGCACCGAGATTCTCGCGGCGCTCAAGCCCGTACCCGGCCTAACCGATCTGGAGTCCTCGGTCGCAGAGAAAAAACCTGCGCTGGACATCATGATGGATCACCAAAAAGCCGCTGATTTGGGCGTGAACAGCAACGCGGTCTCCACCGTGTTGGCGGGCATGATTACCGGCTATAAGGCCGGCACATGGCGCGCGCCAAACGACCGCGACTACGACATCGAGCTGCGTTTACCCGCCGATCAGCGTACCCAACCTGCGGACGTGGTCAATATGAAAATCACCACGGGCATTAACAGCAGCACCGGCGAGCCGATTCAAATTCGCGTCGGCGATGTGGCGAATGTGCGCTATGGTGAAACCGCCACCGAAATCGTGCGCGAAAATCTGGTGCGTCAAATCCGCATTGACGGCAACCCGATGAACCGCAGCGTCGGTGACGTATCCAAGGATGTGCAAAGCGTACTCAATCAAATCAAATGGGAGCCGGGCTACGGCTACTCAGTCGCGGGTGACGCGCAGGACTCAGCCGAGTCGGCGGGGCACGCGGCAGCGGCATTGGGCTTGGCGGTGATTTTCATCTATATGGTATTGGCGTCGCAGTTCAATAGCTTCTTGCAACCGGTGGCGATTATGAGTACCTTGCCCTTGTCGCTGATCGGGGTGTTTTTGGCGCTGCTGATGTTCAACTCCACACTGAACATTTTCTCCATCGTCGGCTTTATTTTGCTCATGGGTCTGGTGACAAAAAATGCGATTTTGCTGATCGACTTTATCAATCAAGCGCGCTCGCACGGCTCGACCCGCACCGAGGCCATTTTGGATGCCGCGCACATTCGTTTGCGTCCGATTTTGATGACGACCTTGGCGATGATTTTCGGCATGCTGCCGCTGGCGCTGGCACTCGGCGAAGGCGCCGAGCAGCGCGCACCGATGGGGCAAGCGGTGATTGGTGGCACCATCACCTCGACGCTGTTGACCCTCGTGGTCGTGCCGGTGGTGTATACGTTTTTGGATGATGGCGCCACGCGTCTGAAAGCTTGGTGGGCGCGGCGTCATCCGCCGCAGGATTGAGCCGTTACATTTTTTAACAAATCGTTTTAACCCAAACAGTGAGGTTTATGATGAAACGAACCGCTTTATACAATATGGTTGA
>CAZCDD010000163.1:0-3178 GCA_964497405.1 uncultured Hydromonas sp.
CACGTTTTGCAACGCGTGCGGGCGGTTATACCCGTATTTTGAAATGCGGTTTCCGCGTGGGTGACAATGCGCCTATGGCCTTCATCGAATTGGTGGATCGTCCGGAAGCGGAATAATCTGTCAGTCATTTCGCTGGAATCCATATTTCCATCGAAACTCTCGGATAAAATAGCGAACCTAATTCAGGTTCGCTATTTTTTTTAGAATGCTCATGTCGGCTCATATCTTTTTTCAATCCGTGACCTCGCGCGTCAAAATTTTTATCATCACATGGCTGTTGTGCTTGGTGCCGAGTTGGACATTTGCGGCGGATTACTTGCCACCTGAGCAAGCATTTCCATTTGAGGCGACGTTAATCAACGGCAACAGCGCGCAGCCGAGTGTGCAAGTGGTGTTTAACATTGCGCCAGAATACTATATGTACCGTGACGAATTTGCGTTCACCGTGGTGAGTCCCGATGGACGGGTGACGCAAAATGGGGGGGTGAAAATGCCGCCCGCGCAAACGAAATTTGACGAAAATTTTGGTAAAAATGTTGCGTACTACCACGGTACCGTGCGATTGACTGTGCCCATTCGCGTGACGGGCGAGGGTGAAGCCGCTTTTAAATTGGTGGTTGCCTCGCGCGGCTGCGCCGACAAAGGTCTGTGTTATCCGCCGCGCAAAAATCAAGTGGTATTGCGCATGACGCCGAGTGCCGCATCAATGGCTGCCAACACAAACGTCAACGCCAGCCAAAAGGCCGGCGGCGCGGGAAATGCCTCAAATCTATCGAGCGCATCGGGCGAGTCCGCGGACACGTCAAATGTGCCGTCGGTTAAATCCAATGAGACCCATCCTAAAACAGCACCTGCGGCAACCGAAACGGTCGAAATCAAACCCAGCAATAGCACCGCGCCACTGACGGATGAAACGGCTGCGGCAGCGGTACGCATTGAGCCGCAGCCCAGCGCTACGGTCAATGCAACAGAGATTTCAACGAAATCTTTGGATAACAGTAATTTCGCCGGACGGGTGTTTGAGCAAAACCATTTGCTCTGGGCGCTGTTGACCGTATTTGGTTTGGGGGTGTTGCTCTCGCTCACGCCGTGCATGTTCCCAATGTTTCCGATTTTGACCGTATTGCTCGCAGGACAGAAACAGACCGATTCGCGCTGGCGTGGTTTTGCTTTGGCCTTGGCGTATGTCAGTGGCATGGCGCTGGTGTATGCCGCCGTGGGTGTGATTGCGGCGCGTACCGGTGTGGTCTTGCAAAATTATTTGCAAAATCCATGGGTGTTGTTGGGGTTTTCTGCGCTGTTGATTGTGCTCGCCTTGTCGATGTTCGATGTGTTTCAAATCCAGATGCCGGAGCGTTGGCAGCTGTGGTTACAGCGTAAAACGCAGGGGAAAAACGGCTATTGGGGCGCGCTGTTGATGGGCGCGGCTTCGGCGTTGATTGCATCGCCGTGCGTGACCGCGCCGCTGGTGGGTTTGATTACCTATATTGCACAAACGGGGCGAGTGGCGTTGGGCGGTTTGGCTTTGTTGGTGTTGGCGTATGGGATGGGTTTGCCATTGTTGCTACTGGGCGCGGGCTTGGGGCAATGGTTGCCGAAAGCAGGTGCGTGGATGACGCGGGTGAAAATGCTGATTGGTGTGCTGATGATCGGTGTGGCGGTTTGGGTCGCGCAACCGCTGTGGGGGAAATATTGGCAGCATATCTCTGGACAAACTGCGGCACCGACTGAGACCTTCCAGTTGGTGCGTGATTTGAATGAGATTCAAATGCGCGTGACGCAGAGTGATCGTCCGGTGTTGATTGATCTGTACGCCGACTGGTGTCGCTCATGCATTGAAATGGAGCATAAAACCTTCCCTGCGCCGCAGGTGCGCGAGCGCATGGCGCAAATGCAGTTGCTGCGCGTGGACATGACGCGCAATACGCCGCAGGATGCGGAAATACTGAAACACTTTGGACTCTACGGTCCGCCAGGTATCATCGTGCTGGAACCGAAAACCGGCCGCGAGATGGGGCGCGTGGTCGGCTTTGAGTCCGCCGAGCAGTTTGCGCGCAGTTTGGCGCAGATGAAGTGACGAGGTCACAATTGCTGAATGTACGGTTTTCAGAGGGTATTTGTTAAATATCACTATAAAAATAATAAAATTAGAAAAATATTCGAAAAATATAAAAATTCAGTTATAATCTGCGAATCGCTATCTATCATCGCGCCCACAAGGTTGCGATCCGCGTGAGCCGAACCGGCAAATCTCCGATCTTTAAATCGTACTGCTGCGCCCGAGCGTCAGCAGGTTTTTTGTTCTTGTATTTTGGTCTTATATAAGACATAATACATAACAAGTATTCACTTTCTGGAGCCATCATGACCGTACGCATTAACCGTGGCAGCCTTGCCATTGACAAAATTCTGTTTGATTTTATTGAATCTGCTTTGCCGGGTGTCGGCTTGGACAGCGATACGTATTGGAAAAATTTTGAGCAAGTGGTGTTGGACTTGACACCGAAAAACAAAGCGCTGCTGGCCAAACGTGACGACTTGCAAGCAAAAATCGACGAATGGCATAAAGCGAATAAAGGTGCTGATTTCGCCGCATATAAAGCCTTTTTGGTAGAAATTGGCTACATCGTGCCGGACTGCGCCGATTTCCAAGTCACCACCGAAAACGTGGATGCAGAGATTGCCACCATCGCCGGTCCGCAGCTCGTGGTGCCGGTGCGCAATGCACGTTATGCGTTGAACGCGGCTAATGCGCGTTGGGGTAGTTTGTACGATGCCTTGTATGGCACGGATGTGATTTCCTCCGAAGACGGCGCAGATGCCGGCATGGGCTACAACCCAATTCGTGGCGACAAAGTGATTGCCTACGGTCGTGAATTTTTGGACACCCACTTCCCATTGGTGCAAGGCTCACATGCCGCAGCGCAAAGCTACGCGGTTGAAAATGGTGCGGTGGTTGTGACCGTGGATGGCGCAAAAGTCGGCCTGAAAAACCCAGCGCAAGGCGTGGGCTATTTGGGCGATGCGGCCAATCCAAGCTCGGTATTGTTGAAAAACAACGACCTGCACGTTGAAATCCAAATTGATCGCAACAGCACCATTGGTAAAGACGACGCGGCGGGCGTGAAAGACATCGTGCTCGAATCGGCTGTGACCGCGATTCAAGACTGCGAAGACT
>CAZCDD010000164.1:0-3169 GCA_964497405.1 uncultured Hydromonas sp.
CAAGTCGATGAAATCGAGGATGCGATTTTATCCAGCCATCTGGGGCAACACCGCGCCAAGCTCGGTCAGCTGCGCCGCGTGATGGTACGACTGGCGCGTCTGCTCGCACCTGAGCCGGCCGCATTATTCCGACTGTTGCAGCATCCACCGGCATGGATTACACCGGATCAGATCAATGGTCTGCGCGAATCCACCGAGGAGTTCAGCGTCGCATTGGGCGATATGTCGTCGCTGCAAGAGCGCATCAAATTGCTGCAAGAGGAAATTGCCGCGCAAATCGCCGAAGCGAACAACAACAGTATTTTTATTTTGACCATCGTCTCGGTCCTGGCACTGCCAATCAATCTCACTGCGGGTCTGTTGGGCATGAATGTGGGCGGCATTCCGTGGGCAGAAAATCCACATGGCTTTTGGATTGTGGTATTTCTGGTGCTCAGTGCCACGGCGTTGGCTGCTTGGCTGATTGTTAAACGTCTGCGAGCTTAATACTATTTTTTGATGCCATTTGGGCTGTTGTTTTTTAATCTATTCATTGGCCATTGTCAAAGCTTTGTCATATTTGGCTATTAATATGATATCGTTTACAACGCACTTAGAGAGTGAGCCTTCTATGAATACAACTGTGGCATCTCATGCCAATCCTTCGTCAAGACCCAACTTAAATGCCAAACCCCATATCCTGACTTCGGTCATTTTTATCGGGTTGCTGTTGTGTGGTTTACTGTTCACTGGCTGGAGCCTAAGCCAAGATATTTTGGAAACAGGCACACGCACGGTAACTTGGATGCCGTACCTGTTGCTCGGTATCGCTTTATTGATTGCCTTGGCCTTTGAATTTGTCAATGGTTTTCATGACACGGCCAATGCCGTGGCTACGGTGATTTATACCCACTCACTGCCACCCAATATAGCGGTCTTGTGGTCCGGTTTGTTTAACTTTTTGGGCGTATTGTTCTCCAGCGGTGCGGTGGCCTTTGGCATTATCTCGTTATTGCCTGTGGAGCTGATTTTGCAAGTCGGCTCGGGCGCTGGCTTTGCCATGGTATTTGCCTTGCTGATTGCCGCGATTATTTGGAACTTAGGCACTTGGTGGCTGGGTTTGCCTGCTTCATCGTCGCACACCCTGATCGGCTCGATCATCGGCGTAGGCGTGGCCAACGCCTTGATGCACGGTCGCGACGGCACCAGTGGGGTTGACTGGGCACAAGCGGCTAAAGTGGGCTATTCACTGTTGCTGTCTCCATTGATTGGCTTTGGCTGTGCTGCTTTGTTACTCTTGGCTCTGCGCGCTTTCGTTAAAAACCGCGCCCTGTACGAAGAACCGAAAGGCAATACCCCGCCGCCATGGTGGATTCGCTTGTTGTTGATTTTCACTTGTACCGGCGTATCTTTTGCTCATGGCTCCAACGATGGTCAAAAAGGTATGGGCTTGATCATGCTGATTTTGGTCGGTACGGTACCTATGGCGTATGCCTTGAACCGCTCCATGCCTGTTGACCACACCACGCAGTTTGTCGCCATCGCGCAAGTAACCGAACAGTCGTTGAATAAAAATCTGACTGTTACCGCAGTAACCGATCCGCGTGAAGTACTGTCCACCTATATCCGCACGAAAGAAGCCAAACCTGAGTTGTTACCGGCCTTGTCCAATGTGATTGGCTCAATCGGTCAGCAAGTCAAACAACACGGCTCTTTGGCCAAAGTTCCACACGAAGCGGTTGCCAATGTGCGTAACGATATGTACTTGACCTCTGAAGCCATCCGCTTTATCGAGAAAGACAGCACGGTTGTGGTTGATGCGGACACCAAGACCAACTTGAAAGCGTTTAAAAAAGATCTCGATAATGCCACCAAGTTCATTCCACTTTGGGTGAAAGTCGCTGTGGCCATTGCTTTGGGCTTAGGCACGATGGTGGGCTGGAAACGAATTGTGGTGACAGTGGGTGAAAAAATTGGTAAATCCCATCTGACTTATGCCCAAGGTGCCTCTGCCGAAGTGGTGGCGATGCTCACGATTGGTGCCGCCGATATGTATGGTTTACCGGTATCAACCACGCACGTCTTGTCATCGGGTATCGCGGGCACCATGGCTGCGAATAAATCGGGCTTGCAATGGAGCACCATCCGCAACTTGGCCATGGCTTGGGTATTAACCATGCCTGCCGCCATTGTCTTGTCCGGCTCATTATATTGGTTGTTCACCCAGTTGTTTTAAATCTTGACTTGAACCCATATGCATCAAGGGACAGTTTAAAACTGTCCCTTGATTTTTTCTGAACCCTGCAACGTTTTAGCTCAATCCATCTAAAACTGCCCCAATAGTCGCGAAAATTTCACTGATTTGCGCTTCATTAATAATCAGCGGTGGCGAAATCGCAATGATATCGCCGGTCACACGGATCAAAACCCCTGCTTCATAGCATTTGACAAAAGCCTCATACGCCCGCGCACCAAGCTGTCCGTCACGCGTATGCAGCTCAATGCCACCGACCAAACCAAGATTACGCACATCTTTGACGTGTTTATGACCATCCAGTTTGTGGATTTCGTCTTCAAAATGGGGGGCCAGCTGTGCCGCACGCTCAAACAATTTTTCATCTCGGTATAAATCCAGCGTCGCACAAGCCGAGGCCGCCGCAATTGGGTGGCCGGTGTAGGTGTAACCGTGGAAAAACTCAATCGCAGCGGCTGGCGCAGCATTGACGACGGTATCGTAAATTTCGTTTTTGCACACCACCGCCCCCATCGGCACTGAGCCGTTGTTCAAACCTTTGGCCATGGTCATGATGTCGGGCGTAACGTTGAAATACTGCGCGGCAAATGGCGCGCCGAGGCGACCGAAACCGGTGATGACCTCATCAAAAATCAACAGCAAACCATGCTTGTCACAAATCGCACGCAGTTTTTCGAGATAACCTTTCGGCGGAATCAATACGCCAGTAGAACCCGCCATCGGCTCGACAATCACACCGGCGATGGTGGATGCGTCGTGCAGTGCAACGAGGTTCTCCAGCACATCTGCCAAATGCGCGCCCCATTCCGGCTGGCCACGGCTGAACGCCGCATGCTCAATGCTCAAAGTATGCGGCAGGTGATCCACCCCCGGAATGATGTTGGCAGAAAAATGCTTGCGATTATTGCCAATCCCACCCACCGAAATACCGCCAAA
>CAZCDD010000165.1:0-3140 GCA_964497405.1 uncultured Hydromonas sp.
TGAACGACGCGCCGGTGCTGCAGCAAGCCGACGTCGCCATCGCCATGGGACAAGGTGCCTCACTCGCACAAGTGCAGGCCGACATGGTGGTGCAATCGAGCGACCTGAACGACATCTACGCCGCACACATGATCGCGCGGCGCACGCAACAACTCATTAAAGAAAATTTGGTCTGGGCAGTGTTGTACAATATCGTTGCAATCCCGCTGGCCGCATTTGGCATGGTCACACCGATCATTGCCACACTCGGGATGCTCGCCTCCTCCATGATCGTGGTGGGCAACTCATTGCGGATACTGCGCTACCGACCGAATCTACCCGGCCACACCTCAACGGCACCCTAATTATGGACATACTCTTTCTACTCATCCCGCTCAGCCTGCTGCTGGTGTTCGCGATTATCTACTTCATTTGGTGGGCGGTGGATCGCGGTCAGTTTGAAAATATGGAGCGCTACGGCGATGAAATCATCCATGACGACGACAGCGTCCATTCAGACAACACGGCACAACCCAAATGACACTCGATGACTGGCGCAGCTACCTGCTGAGTTTCCCCGCCGCGACCGAAGACGCACCCTTCGGCCCCGAAGTCCTGACCTATCGGCTCGCCGGTAAAATGTTTGCCCTACTCGCATGGACCGAAGAACCCATGCGCCTGAACCTCAAATGCGAACCCAACCACGCCCTGCATCTGCGTGACACCCACCCCGAATTCGTGACGGCTGGCTACCACATGAATAAACGGCATTGGAATACCGTGCGTTTAGACGTCGCATTGGATGAAGAGCTGGTTAAAAATTGGATCACCGATTCGTATGATTTAATTTATACCAGTTTGCCAAAAACAACGCGGTCGCAGTTGGAAAATTACCATCTGTAGGGAGAATAACTGATTACCTTCCATGCTTGACTTACAACAATTAAAATTGAACAAACTGATATTCAGATGTAACTACGCTTGTTTCGGAAAACCCAACATCCCTACGCATTGCCAAAATTGTAGAGGAATAAGACAACCTCATGTTTTCTTGACTTATAGAACTTGGCTGAGCCGCATATTGGACTTGAATTTCAATAAATTTGTTTATCTTTTTAAGAACATCATCAGATGCCCACAACCAAGTAGTCGCATACGCAGTCAAAAAACGATTCTTAGCATCCTCCGAACCTCCATTGCCTGACACAAAGATACGAAGAGCCAAGCTCATTTCCTCATATACGGCGCGTTTCCGTTCAGTTTTTTGCTCCTCCGAATGTAAAGTAGCCTTAAGGCGCTCGATCTCTGATGCATAATCTTTTTTAACTCTCTCAACTAAATCTGTAAGAATAGCAATATCCTCCTTTGAGGCTACGTTTTTTCCTTTTTCATTCAAATATGAAGGTAAAAAATATCGAGGGAATACCCACATAGCAACAAAACCAGCAAAACTCGCTATTGACAAAATAAGTGTAATAATTTCCATAATTATTCTTACAATCTTCATCCAAAAAATAGAGAGCAACCATAATAACAAGTTACGCTCGAGTCTCATTTAATCAAAAACACACACAAATCAAAGCGATCACGCAATTGATCGCACATCATGACAGCAATTCAAACCGACTTACAAAACGACATCGCTCAGCCGTCAATGGATCAATAAACTCAATCGACCGCGCGAGTAGTTTGAGCGGTTTTTCATAGTCCACCACATCCATCGGTGTAGGCACCGGATACAGCCCGTCATTCATCAGCGGCATACCGAGACTGAGCATATGCACGCGCAGTTGGTGTTTTTTACCGGTTTCGGGATGTAGGCGGTATCGGCTGTATGCACCACGATTTTCGATCAGCTCAATGGTGGTGAAGGCATTGGGCTCGCCCTCGATTTCCTGCGTGAGGAAAAAATCTTCACCGCGCACCATGCGCGAGGCGACGCGCAGTGGGTAGTCTAAATCGGTACGTGTGGGCGCGATGGCTTCATAAACTTTGGTCACCGCACGCGACTGAAACAGGCTTTGGTATGCGCCGCGTGTGGCGCGGTTGTGCGAGAGCAGCATTACACCGGCGGTGTCTTTATCGAGGCGATGAATCGGTGTGATGTCGGCGACGTTTAAGTGTTGCAATTCAGGACGCAGGCGCAGGCGCGTGAGCAGTGTTTCACGCAAAAAGCGCCCGCTCGGAATCACGGGTAAAAAATGCGGCTTATCGACCACGATCAGATGCGCGTCGACGTGCAAAATCACTTCGTCAAACGGTATGCGCGGCTCATCCTCGCGACTGATTTCACGGTAGTAGTAAATCGTCTCACCCGCACGGTACGGCGTGATTTCGGACAGTACCGCGCCATCCGCCGCAACCACGAAACCACTGTTCAGGCGCGCGCGCCAGCCGGCTTCATCAACAAAGGGAAAGCGCTCACACAAAAAGCGCAACAATGCCTGACCGACGTAGCGCACATCATGGGGCAAACACAGATAGCTCGGTTTCACACCGTCACGCAGCGGTAATGGGGCGTTTTTAGAATGGATACTCATGGCGTGCTATTGTACTGGATCGTATCCATCGCAGCCATAGCGATCCTCAGCGATTTACTTTTCCCCGTATTTACCCTATAGTCAGCCTTCAGACAAAAATCGCAACAAGGACAAAAAATGATCAAACACATCGTGATGTGGCGACTCAAAGACCACGCCGAAGGCCATGACAAAGCGAGCAATGCGCAACAGATGAAATCTCAACTCGAAGCCCTGCGTGGGCAAATCGATGGCGTGCTGGCGATCGAAGTGGGCATTGATTTTTCCGCGACCGAGGCGAGCATGGATGTGGTGCTGTATTCGGAATTCACCGATCGCGCGGCACTGGCGGCCTATCAAGCGCATCCGGCGCATCAGGCGGTCGTGGCGTTTATCAAAGAGGTGGTGAGCACTCGCCAACTGGTTGATTACGAGGTTTAAATCAGCACCATGCACAGCGAATACCACGGTTTTTCCGCCGCACCCGCCTCGTTACGCACGCAACAACATGAGGCCACGCGCGTCGTACCCGCCGGTCGTTTTGATGCGGCGATTGCCGATTTGTCCACCACCCATTGGGATGGCAGCGGCGGTTTGCTTTCTCGCCGCCGCCTGCAACGCAAAGGCTGGCTGTACGGCGCG
>CAZCDD010000166.1:0-3052 GCA_964497405.1 uncultured Hydromonas sp.
ATCCTGCGCCGTTCTGTTTGCTCGATGAGGTCGATGCACCGCTGGACGATGCGAATACCGAGCGTTTCGCGCAACTGGTGGCGAAAATGTCGGTGCAGACGCAGTTTTTATTCATTTCACACAACAAGATTACGATGGAAATCGCCGATCAGTTGGTCGGCGTGACCATGCAGGAGCAGGGCGTGTCGCGTGTGGTGGCGGTGGATATGGAGTCGGCGTTAAAATTACAACAGACAAGTTAAACAGACGGGTTAATGCAGAACTATGTCAGCGCATCAGCACAGGGTTTCAGCGGGCGGATGCATCATGATTGAATCGGGTGAATAAAGAGTATTTATGAGTGAATTTGAACTTTCGACGTTAGCGGTTTTGGCCTTGCTGCTGTTTGCGATTGGCGCGTATAGCTATTGGCAAATTCACCGTGCGCAAAAAGCGCAGGAGGCACATAAAACGCGCTTGGCCGAGCAGGCGGTGGAGCCGCCGAGCCAGCATCGTTACCCGACTTACGCACCGGAGCAGGAAGAACCTTTGCCTGAAAACTGGCCTTCGGCTCCCGCCGCCGTGCACAGCGAACCTGTGCCAGAGCTGGCGCACAGCAGCGCCCCCGACGAAGGTACTGAGCTTGCCGCGCAAGAAGCTGCCTCTGAGATTAACGAGCTCGCTCAGAGCCGTGAGCCCGCCACGCAGGAGCAGACGGCGCAATCAGCGGCGGCGGTTGAATCTAAACTGAGTGAGCTTGAGGTTGAGATAAACGATCAAGTCAGTGCACAGGTCAATGCTGAAGTTAGCGCCGAAGTCAACGCTGCAACCAACGCGGATGCGATGGTGGCGATCAGCGAGGCCGAGCAGCAATTGGAAGTGGCGCGGGTACAAAACGCAATAGCGCAGATGACGGTGGGGCAGCCGAGTGCATCCAGTGAACCCAGTGCATCCAGTAATGAGGCGGCCTCATTTACAGTGCCGGAGGAATCTGTCTCTGACGCGGTCACTGAAGCGGTGACTGACGCGATTCCTGAATCAAGCGCCTCTGAACAGAGCAGTCCCAATGCTGCACTTGCACCATTTGCAACTGAGCCGCTGACGCATTCTGAGACTGCACCGCCGATGAGCACGCCCGCCGAACGTTTGTCGGTGATGGTTGCCGAGCCTGCGCATTCTAAAAATGCGCCACTGCGCTTTGATGTGGACGAGGCGGTGGAAAAAGAGCGCATTGCACAGCGTATCACCGCGCATGAAATCAAGCGCCGCGCGACGTGGGAAGTGTTTGCGCCATTTGCGCGTTTTGAGCACTGGTTGCACACCGCGCATCCGCATGGGGTGGATCCGATTCGTGCGATTGATGCGGAGATAGTGATTGCGGTCAATCAGCCGAAAACCGCCGAGGACATTGAGCGCGCGCTGTACGATTTGCGTTTGGATACACCGTTGCCATTGCAGTTGCTTGGTGCGCGTGCGGGGCAGATCAGTCTGGAGTCGGGCGGTAAAAAGCATTGGCAAGAGTTGCAGGCCGGTGCGCCGTACTGTGCGATCAAACTGAGCTTGCAGCTGGCCAATCGCAGTGTGTATGCGCAGGAAGAATTGATCCAACGCTGGTTTGCACTGGCCGAAGCCTTGCGCAAACGATTGGCCGGACATATTGAAACCCTGCCCAACGCGTATGAGCTGAGTGAATACGCGCAGTTTTTACATGCGCTAGCGCGTCGCGTGGGGCAACCGATTATTCTGCAATTGCACAAAGACAATGGTTTGTGGCCGGCGTATGAAGTCCATCAGCAATTGACCGCTTGCGGTGCAACGCTGCTCGAACGCGGCATTTATGTCACGCGCAATGAGCGCAATACGCCGGTCTATGCGGTGATGAATGATGTGAACAATCCGCGTGCGCAGGACTTTTTCCGTAGCCAGCTGGCCGTGATGTATGTGCACACGCTGTCGTTTTGCGTCGAGTTGGCGCGTATTGAGCTGCGCTTGGAGGATGCCGCGCAGGAGCTTGAGCCGATTCAGCGCTTACTGAGCGATATGAAAACCGTGGCGCAGGCCTTGGGGGCGCAGTGGCAAAATCATGTCGGCGAAGAGATTTCACTGGATGAGCTGGAGAAAATCGCCCATGAACAAACGCGTATTTTCGCGCGGCAGTTAAATGCTTTGGGCTTGCCGGTGGGGGCGCGGATGACCAAGCGTCTATTGCTGGGTTAAGCTTTTTCCCCGTTCAACGCCACTATTTTTTAGATCAAACGAGTATCCATGAGTAATTACGATTTGTTTGCCGAGGGTGCAGAGGGTGCGGATGCGCCCAAGCCGAATCAGGTCAACAAAAAAAGGGCAACCATGCCCGATACGGCACAGCAGCGCATCGAAGCGCTGCGCGCGCAACTACGCGCACACAACATCGCCTACTACGTCAACGATGCGCCGACCGTGAGTGACGCGCAGTACGATGCCTTGTTCCGCGAGTTGGAGGCGTTGGAGCAGGCGCATCCTGAGTTTGCCAGTGTCGATTCGCCCACGCAGCGGGTCGGCGGTGCGCCTTTGTCCCAGTTTGCTAAAGTGCGTCATCGCGTGCCGATGCTGTCCTTGGCCAATGCTTTTTCTGAGGCTGAGGTGCGGGCGTTTGACCAACGGATGCAGGATGAATTGCGTGTCGCCGCTGTGCTGCGTGCCGATGAGGCGGTGCGCTATGCCTGCGAAGTGAAATTCGATGGTTTGGCGATCAATCTGCGTTATGAAAAGGGGGTTTTGGTGCAAGCCGCGACGCGCGGCGACGGCGAAACCGGCGAGGATGTGACCGCGAATATTCGCACCATACGCTCGATTCCATTGCGTTTGCAGGGTGCTCATGTGCCTGAAATATTGGAAGTGCGCGGTGAAGTGCTGATGAAACGTTCGGATTTTGAGCGGCTCAATCTCGCGCAGGCGGACAAAGGTGAGAAACTGTTTGCCAATCCGCGCAATGCGGCGGCGGGCAGTTTGCGCCAGTTGGATTCGCGCATTACCGCGCAGCGAAAATTATCCTTTTTTGCTTATGGCATTGGTGAAATCGAGGATGAGCGTG
>CAZCDD010000167.1:0-2987 GCA_964497405.1 uncultured Hydromonas sp.
AGATGACCAGCAACATATTCAGCGAGTGGTTGACGCTTTCCAACTGCGTGACCAGTCGCATTTGCGCGTACACGGTTCCCATAAATTCGCGCATTGCACTGCGGGCGTATTCGGATTCGCGTTTGCCATGCGAGAATAATTTCACTGTGGTGATGTTGCTATACGCATCAGTCACGCGGCCGGTCATGAGTGAACGTGCATCGGCCTGAGCTTCGGCGGTGGTTTTGAGTTTCGGTACAAAAAAGCGCATGCCCAAGCCGAAGCCCACAATCCATAGGGCGAAAGGGAGTAGCAACCAGCGGTCAAAGCTCGCCAAAATTACGCCCATGGTGAGGAAATACACCAAGACATACACCAGCATATCGGCGCAGATCATGATGGTGTCGCGCACGGCGAGCGAGGTCTGCATCACTTTGGCCGAAACCCGTCCGGCGAATTCATCCTGATAAAAGCCGAGACTTTGCTGCAACATCAGCCGGTGAAAATTCCAACGCAAGCGCATCGGGAAATTCCCTTGCAGGGTTTGAAAACGCAAGGACGACTGTACAAACACCCACAGCGGGCTGAGCGCAATCAGGGCAAACATGGTCATCAGTCCCCAGCGCTTTTGTGCCCACAGTTGCGCCGGTGAGAGCGTGGTCAGCCAGTCCACCAATTGCCCCATCATCTGAAACAGATACGCTTCAAATACGCCAATACCGGCGGTCATAATCATCAGCGTCAGCAGCCAGCCACGCAGCCCGTCTAAACACGACCAGATAAAAGGCAACAGACCGGATTGCGGGGCGGTTGGCTCGGTGTCGGGATAGGGGTCAATGCGCGATTCAAACCAGTTAAAAATAGAGGACAGCATACATTCAATCAATTGTTTCGGTGAAATACAAGGTGTCATCATAGCATGATCGGCTTGGCTTCGAGCGTGCTGTATTTTTGCGGTTATTGTGTCGCGGAAACGGTTTTGTCATCAATTTGTCACATAATCGTCAGACAAAATCACTCATAATATAACTCCTGATTTTTCATATTTAAAACCAAAATCACAGCATATATTATGGTCAAAATAGCTCAAAAACCACAATTTCCTCCTAAAAATTACCTCAATCGCGAACTGAGTTTGCTGGCATTTAATCGGCGGGTGCTGGCGCAGGCGCAGGATGATCGATTGCCTTTGCTGGAGCGTTTGCGTTTTTTGTGCATTGTTTCGAGTAATTTGGATGAGTTTTTTGAGATTCGCATGGCGGGGATCAAGGAGCAAATTCGCGCGCAGTCCAACGCGGTGAGCGTCGATGGTAAAACCCCGCAGGAAATTTACCGCCTCGTGTCGGATCAGGCGCACCGCTTGGTCGATGAGCAATATCAGGCGCTGAACGATGTCATGTTGCCGCAATTGGCGCAGAACGGCATTCGATTTTTACGCCGAGCGATGTGGACGCCGGAGCAACGCGAATGGATACACCAGTATTTCCTGCGCGAATTAATGCCGGTACTGACCCCAATTGGCTTGGACACCTCGCATCCGTTTCCCAAAGTCTTGAACAAAAGCCTGAATTTTGCCGTTGAGCTGGCGGGTAAGGATGCTTTTGGCCGCCATTCAAATGCCGCCATCGTGCAGGCGCCGCGTGTATTGCCGCGCGTGATTCGCCTACCGCAAGAGTTGGTGAGTGTGGAGTACGGCTTTGTCTTTTTATCCTCGGTATTGCACGAATTCATGCACGAGTTATTCATCGGCATGCATGTGCTGGGCTGCTATCAATTCCGCGTGACGCGCAACTCCGACCTGTTTGTCGATGAGGAGGAGATGACCAATCTGCGCACCACCTTGCAGGGTGAGCTGCCGCATCGGCATTTTGGTGACGCGGTGCGTCTGGAGGTTTCGGATAATTGCTCGCAAGCCATGAGTCATTTTTTAATGGCGCAATTCGGCCTGAATCCCGAGGACGTATATCGGGTCAATGGGCCGGTGAATTTGGTGCGCCTGATGCAAGTCCCCGATTGGGTGGACAAACCGGCGCTGAAATTCACGCCGTACATCGTTGGCGGTAATCGTGAGCTCAGCAAAGGCAGCAATACCTTTGAAGCCATTGCCAAGGGCGACATTCTGCTGCACCATCCGTACCAGTCCTTCACGCCGGTGATCGAATGGGTCAACGAAGCGGCGCAGGATCCCGACGTGGTGGCGATTAAAATGACCGTGTATCGCACGGGAACCGACTCGGTGCTGATGCAATCGCTGATTCGCGCGGCACAAAATGGCAAAGAGGTCACGGTGGTGGTCGAGCTGATGGCACGCTTTGATGAGGAAGCGAACATCGGCTGGGCGACCAAGCTGGAGGAAGTCGGCGCGCATGTGGTTTATGGCGTGGTGGGCTACAAAGTGCATGCCAAAGCGCTTCTGATTGTGCGCCGTGAGGGTGAACAGTTGCGTCGTTATGTGCATCTGGGTACGGGCAATTACCATCCGAAAACTGCTCGTCTGTACTCAGACTTTGGCCTGCTGACGGCGAACCCAGAGATCACGCACGATGTCAGCGAAGTGTTCAAACAGCTCACGGGGCTGGGCAAAGCGCGCACTCTGACGCATCTGTGGCAAGCGCCGTTTACGCTGCATGACAACATCATGGCGCGCATCCGCGAGGAAACTGAAATCGCACGCGCTGGAGGTAAGGCTCGTATCATCGCCAAAATGAACTCGCTGCAAGAGCCGCAAATCATCAACGCGCTGTACGAAGCATCGCAAGCCGGTGTTAAAATTGAGCTGATCGTGCGTGGCTTCTGCCTGTTGCGTCCGGGTGTGCCAGGTTTGTCTGAAAATATCCGTGTGCGCTCAATTATTGGGCGGGTGTTAGAGCATCATCGGGTGTTCTACTTTTACGCGCAGGGGCGTGAGGACGTGTACCTATCCAGCGCGGATTGGATGGAGCGCAATGTCTTTAAACGCATTGAGCTGGCGTTCCCGATTTTGGATAAAAAAATCAAAAAGCGCGTGA
>CAZCDD010000168.1:0-2947 GCA_964497405.1 uncultured Hydromonas sp.
GGTGATGTCATCGCCAAAGTCGGCGAAATCGTACCGCAAGGCGTACCTCTGCTCACCGTAGTGGATCTGAACGATCAATGGGTCGTGCTCAACGTACGCGAAGACCTCGTGCAGCAATTTGCCATCGGTAATGAATTTGATGGCGAGCTGCCCGCCCTCACCAACGATGGCAAACCGATCAAAGCACGTTTTAAAGTCTATGCCAGCTCGGTCATGCCGGATTTTGCCACTTGGCGTGCCACGCGCAACAGCAGCGGATTTGACATGCGCACCTTTGAAATCAAAGCGCGCCCAACCACACCGATTGCCAACGCACGTCCGGGCATGAGCGTTTTGGTCACCGTGAAATAATACGCGCAGCAGCTCATCGCCATGTTTCGCGAACTCAAACGCCTCCTGCATATTTTTGCGCGCAGCGCCTCCCACGAATGGCATTATCTGGGACGGCACCGCTGGGATCGCATTATGCTGATCTGGGCGCCGCTGCTCACCATCTTGTTGATGTGGTGGATTTTTTCCGCCGGTCAGATCACAGGACTGCCGATTGGGGTTTTGGACGAAGACCACAGCGGCCCATCGCGTCAACTGGTGCGCTATCTGAATGCTGCTCCCGGTGTCCAAGTCACTGAACAATACAGCGATCAACTCAGTGCCGAGCGTTCCTTGGATGCAGTTCACGTCTACGGCGTGGTTGTCATCCCGCAAAACTTCGCCGCCAACCTAAAAACCGGCAGCACCTCGCCCGTGATCTTGCAATTTAACGCCCAGTTCGGCACGCATTCGGGCGTGATTCAGCGTGCGGTACAAACAACGGTCGCAACCTTTTCCGCCGGCGTTGAAATCCATGCACGCAATAAACGCGGACAAGCCTACGAGCAGGCCAAAGAGACGCAAACGCCGATTCGCACGGCGGCGGTGAGCTTGTTTAATCTGTCTACCAACTACCAACAGGCGCTGGCGGCCACCATGATCCCCGCCCTGCTGCACATCCTCGGTATGGTTGCGGGCGCCTATGCCATCGGGCGGGAAATTCGCGATCATGACTTGGGCAACTGGCTGACATTTGCCACGGCGGACACGCATCCGGACGCCACACCGACTTTCTGGGAAATCGCCTTTGCGCTCAACGGCAAACTGCTCTGGGCCATGCTCTCGTTCACCGTTTGGTCTGCGCTAACCCTGCTGTTCGTAGCCAGCACGGCTGAGGCCGCCATAGGCTCTTGGCTCATGACTTTTTTGGGTTTGTGGTTGATGATGCTGGTCTCGTTGTGGCTGGGGGTGATTGCCTCGGCGGGACCTCTGTCTTTGCGTATGGGGCTGTCGCTCACCGGCTTTATCACCGCCCCTGCGTTTGCCTTCTCCGGTGTCGCCTTTCCATTGCTGGCGATGTCGGACGGCGCACGCGTTTGGGCGAATATTTTGCCGCTGACGCATTATTTGCGTTTGCAAATCAATCAGTTGGAAATGAACGCGCCCGCATGGTGGGCGATTCCGGCATTGATCGGCTTTATCAGCGCCGTGGTGATTTTGTTATTAATCAGCACCGCTTTAACCCAGCGCGCTTTGCGCTATCCTGAACGCTGGGGGACTCGTTGATGAACACACCCCATCATTCGCCTATGAGCGCTATGCAAAAATTCACTGAGGGCATTATCGAGACGTTTCGCGCGGTTTTGGGCGATAAAGGCGCGATCATGCTACTGCTCATTGCGCCGCTGATCTATGGTTTTTTCTATCCTTGGCCGTACAGCAGTGAAAGCGCGCGCCAAGTTCCCGTCGCCATTGTCGATCACGATCAAACCCAGCTGTCGCGCCAAATCATTCGCTACGCCAGCGCCAGCCCGCGCCTGTCCGTGCAGGTATTGGGTGATGAGCGACAGGCGCAAGCAGCCCTGTGGAACAGTGATATTTACGCTTACATGATTATTCCCAGCGATTTAAAGCACGATGTGCTCATGCGCCGCCCGACCAGCGTGAGTGTGGAAGGCAATGGCAGCTATTTACTGCTCAATCGTGAAGCACTGACTGGATTCGCTGAGGCGGTCGGCACGATTTCCGCAGGGATAGAGATTCGTCAATTTATGGCCACAGGCATGAACCGTGACCAAGCCAAAACCGCACAAAACCCCGTACCGTTGATTTCACACGCTTTATACAACACCACGCAGGGCTACGCCAGCTACATCGTCCCTGCCGTAGCCATCTTGATTTTGCAGCAAATGTTGCTCATGGGGACGGCCTTGGTGGTCGGCACATGGGCCGAGCAGCACATCGTACGCACCACACCGATTGAATGGGCCGGACGGGTGTTTGCCCTATCCTGCATCGGCTGGCTCAATGGTTTGATCTATTTTGGCTGGATATTTACGATTCAGGGCTATCCGCATGGCGCCAACATGGCTGCGGCGCTGTTGCTACTGCTGATTTTTGCGCCGGTGATTGCATCGATTGGCTGTATGTTTGGCATGTGGTTCAAGCAGCGGGAGCGCGCACTGCAAACGCTGATTTTCAGCTCATTGCCAATGTTTTTCCTCAGCGGTTACTCATGGCCGGTTGAGGCGCTGCCCAAATTACTGCAATACCTTCGTTGGCTATTGCCCAGCACCCCAGCAGTTGAAGCATCCGTGCGTTTTAACCAAATCGGTACGCCGTTGTCCGACGCTTGGTCTTTGCTCGCTATTTTGTTGCTGATGGGGGTTGTTAACTTCATAGCGCTTTGTTACCTTGGTCGCATACGCCCATCGGATAACACGCCGCCTCATGTCCCTCATGCGGTTGAATAAAAAGACAGCGACCAGTGACTTTTTTATTAAAAAACACTTGAACAAATAGGGAAAATGCGGCATAATTTCAATTCTTCGCAGTTGCTGTTTGGTTTGCGAGCAGAATTGCAGAGATTCGGGGGTATAGCTCAGCTGGGAGAGCGCTTGCATGGCATGCAAGAGGT
>CAZCDD010000169.1:0-2940 GCA_964497405.1 uncultured Hydromonas sp.
TTGTATATATAGATATTGCAGATTTAGGAAAAGTATATCTACAGCAAAAAGTGAAGATACAAGTGGATGCATATCCTCAAGAAGTTTTTCAAGGACAAGTAATAAATATAAATGATGAAGCTGAATTTACACCGAGGGAAACTTTGACTAAAGATGAAAGAAGTAATAAGGTTTTTGCGGTAAAAATTAAGATTTTTAATGAGCATAATAGATTAAAAGCAGGTATGATAGCGGATGTGATTTTTGATGATTAAAATAAGTAATGTAGATAAATATTTTAATGATGTAAAAATTATAGATGATTGTAATTTAGTTATAAAATCAGGAGAATTAACTATCATTGCTGGCGGTGATGGTGCTGGTAAGACTAGTTTAATAAAATTAATAGTAGGTTTATTAAATCCTGATAGAGGCTATATATTAATTGATGGAAAAATACCTTATAAAAAAAGAGCAGATATTGGTTATATGGCACAAAATTTTAGTTGGTATAGAAATCTTACAGTAGAGGAAAATGTGATACTATCTGCAAAGATGCATGGTTTTGATAGTAAACAAGCATTGATGAATTGTAGTGAAATGCTAAATTTTGTGGGTTTAGATAGATTTAAACATCGTTTAGCAGAAAAATTATCTGGTGGAATGAAGCAAAAATTAGCTTTAGCGGCAACTTTAGTTTATAGACCACAAATTATTTTATTAGATGAACCAACAACTGGTGTTGATCCTGTATCGCGTCAAGAATTATGGGATTTAATTCAAATGATAAATAAAGAAGATATTACAATTATTGTTGCTACTCCTTATTTTGATGAAGTGATGTATGCAAAACATATTGTTTATATGAATAAAGGTAAAATTATTTTAGATGATAAACTTGAGATTTTACAACAGAAATATAATAAACAAAATTTAGCAGATGTTTTTATCAGTTTAATTGATGAGTAAATTAATTATAATGAAGTGATGATATGGATTACGCAATTTATACAGAAAATTTAACTAAGAAATTTGGCGAGTTTATTGCAGTAAATAATGTATCTTTAAAGATAAAACAGGGCAGTATATATGGATTGTTAGGTTCAAATGGTTCTGGAAAAAGTACAACAATACGTATGTTATGTGGCATATTAAAGCCTACATCAGGAAAAATATATCTATGGCAAAATGAAAATATTACTGATGAATTGAAATTAAAGATAGGCTATATGTCGCAGAAATTTTCTTTATATCCTAGTTTAACAGTAAAAGAGAATATAAAATTTTATGCTAATTTATATGGTTTAAATGAAGAGTTGTTAAATATACGCATGCAAGAAATCATGGAAATGGCTGGTATAGTAGATAAAAAAGATTATTTGGTAAGTCAATTAAGTGGCGGATGGAAACAAAGATTAGCTTTAGGGTGTGCTATTATCCATAAACCTAAATTATTATTTTTAGATGAACCTACAAGTGGGGCAGACCCTAAAGCTAGAAAAATTTTTTGGCAAATAATAGAAGATTTAATTAAGCAAAATATAACAGTAATAGTAACTACTCATTTTATGGAAGAAGCAGAATTATGTCATAAAATAGGATTTTTGCATGCTGGAAAATTGTTAATAGAAGATATTCCTTTAAATATAAAAAAATCAGTAGCTGATGAAAATACTTCATTAAATAAAGTTTTTGCCTTATTGGTCAAACAAAAGGCGGTGAATAGTGATGCATAGAATTTATGCAATATTATATAAAGAGTTTAAACAAATGCGTAGAGATACAACTATGCTAAGATTGCTGATATTGTTACCTATTATTCAAATTTTGATTTTTGGTTTAGCTATAAATACAGAAGTAAAACATATACCAACAGTTGTTTTTGATCAATGTAGGCAACAAGAAAGTAGAGAGCTCATTGATGTATTAGTGGCTACTGATTATTATGATGTGATATATTATGCTAACAGTATAAAAGAAGTGAATGAAAAAATTAATTCTGGTGAGGCTATTGTAGGTATAATTTTTCCGCCAGATATGGTGAAAAAATTTAAGCATGGAGATAATGTACCTATCCAATTGATTGTAGATGCTAGTGATAATATGTCAGCTAGCTCAGCTATAAATGTAGCTCAATTAGCCATTAATAAAAAAGCAGAGCAAATGCAATTATCTTCATTATCTTATAATCAGAATTTAGTTGTAGGTAAATATGATTTGCGTATAAGAGCATGGTATAATCCTGATTTTATCAGTGCCAATTATATAATTCCTTCAATTATTGGCATAGTGTTGATGATGACTTTAATCATGGTAGCAAGTATTTCTATAGTTAGAGAAAAAGAAGAAGGAACATTAGAACAATTATTGATAAGTCCATTAAAACCAATTGAATTGATAATTGGAAAAATAGTACCGTATATTTGCGTTGGTTATATACAAATGATAATAGCAATTTGTGTAGGTTATTTTGGTTTTAATATTCCTATAAAAGGAAGTCTGATTTTATTTATATTATTGACTACAATCTTTATGTTAGCAATACTTTCTTTGGGAATATTAATATCAACAGTAGCTCAAAATCAAATGTAAGCTATGCAATTATCTTTTTTCGTATTATTGCCAAGTATTTTATTATCAGGATTTATGTTTCCACGTGTAGCTATGCCAGATTTTTTTTATTATATAAGCATGATATTGCCAATGACTCATTATGTAGAGATATCTCGTGGAATTTTTTTGAAGGGAATAGGTTTGGAATATTTATATCAACCTACATTATTTTTGATATTTTTTACAATCATAGTATTAAGCTTAAGTATTTGGAGATTTAAAAAGATATATTTAAGATGAGATAATTGAATTATTATGTAATTTATTGTATAATGATAAAAAATAAATTTTACGGAGCGATACTCAAGAGGCTGAAGAGGACGGTTTGCTAAATCGTTAGGCGGCTTC
>CAZCDD010000170.1:0-2936 GCA_964497405.1 uncultured Hydromonas sp.
AATTGTGCGGTTTTACCGGCAACGTCTTTACCGTGGTAGTCTTCTGGGAATGGCAGATCGAATGTGCGTGATTCGCCCGCTTTCAGACCTTCTACCGCAGTTTCAAACTCTGGCAGCATGCGGCCTTGACCCAATACGAATGGGAAGTTTTCGGCAGAGCCACCTTGAAAAGCGACGTCGTCGATTTTGCCAACGAAGTTGATGTTGACTTGGTCTTCTTTTTCAGCGGCTTTGTCCGCAGCTTCGTATTGAATGCGTTGTTGGCGCAATACGTCGATGGTGCGGGTCACGTCAGCGTCGGTGACGGCGCAGGTGGCTTGCTCGATTTCAACGCCAGACAAATCCACGGCAGGAACCTCAGGATACACTTCGAATTTAGCAACGAAGTTCAATTCTTCATCGCCTTCTTTGCCTTCAACTGGCTCGATGCTCGGTGTGCCAACCACGTACAAGTTTTGTTCTTGAGCGATTTGCGCAAATTTTTCACCAACCTGATCGTTCAATGCTTCCCATTTGGCTTGCGAACCATACATTTGTTTGACACGAGACATCGGCACATGACCTGGGCGGAAACCAGCGATTTTCACGGTTTTAGCCATTTGCTTGAGGCGTTTGTCTGCGGCTGCGTCCACTTGAGCCGTGGTCAAAGCGAACTCAACGGTACGAGTCAAAGAAGGCGTCATGGTTGGCTTTTCCGCAGGAGCTGCGGCTTGTTCAGTTTGCTCAATCACTTCGTTGTTTGTTTCAGTGGTCATGGTGAACCTTTATTCAAATGTGTTGTCACGATTTAAGGAAAAATTGGCATTGCCAATTTTAGAATCTGGTGCGAAGGAGGGGACTCGAACCCCTACGCCTGTTTAGGGCGCCAGGACCTAAACCTGGTGCGTCTACCAATTTCGCCACCCTCGCAGAACGCCTCCATCTACGTGAAGGCGTTTGGCCGAAAGCGGCAATTATACTGCATTCCATAAGTACTGTAAATGGCTGCGGGGGTTTGCGTGGAAGCGGTGTTTGCTGTGAGGAATGCTCTTTTTTGCGTATCGCGGATGGACATCACCATAATTTTCACGATTTTTCGTTTGAAAATAGCCCGATTGCTTGGAACGGTAGGGCAATAACCAGTAGAATGCGACGTTTTTATCCGTGCCTCCTAGGGATTTTTGGGGGTAGTCATCGCGATTTAACACGATGTATCAAGATAAATAGGGCTTTAGATGAAGTTATTGATTGATTTTTTAGTGATTATTGCATTTTTCGCCGGTTATAAACTCAGCGGCGGCAATATGATGACCGCAACCAAAGTGGCTATGGCTGCTACGGCTGTGCAATTGTTGTTGATGAAAGTGCTGAAGATGAAAATCCAGCCGATGCATTGGTTGAGCTTTGCGTTGATCGTGGTTTTGGGCAGTATGTCGATTTTTTTCAATAATCCACGGTTTTTGCAATGGAAGTTTTCGATTTTGGAGTGGTGCATGGGCGCGGCCATTCTCATCGGGCAACTGGTGTTCAAGAAAAATATGTTTAAGCTGCTGATGGGCAATGAATTGACCTTGCCCGAAGCGATTTGGCAAAAAATGGCTTGGTTGTGGGCAGGCTTCTTCATCTTTTTGGGTTGTTTGAATTGGTATATTTTTTCCAATTACAACAATGATGTGTGGATGAATTTTAAAACGTTTTGGGCCTTGGGTTTAACCGTGGCGTTTGTGATCGGACAGGGTTTTTGGCTCAGTCGCCATTTACCCAAAGACGGCGAGTAGCATATAGGCGGGCATCACCACGCATTGTTTCTGCACAATTGTCTGGTATAAAATCGAGGATTACTGATTTTTGCAGACAGCGTCCAGTTCTGATTCTGAACGGGTTCTGTTCTGTTTTTACGATGGTTTTTATTTTTTCTGAGGAAAAGTTGTGGTGAAAAAAAATAGCTTAGTGGTTGCAATGATGGTATTGGCCGGTTTGGGCTTGGGCGCATGTGCCAAAGACGCAACGAAATATACTTTGGATCAAAAAGTGGATGCGATTGTCAAACAAATCGCCGCCGAGTCACCGGAACAGCCGGTCAACGATGAGATGAAAAAACGCATTCGTGAACAATTGGCGCAGCAAGAAGCCATCGCCAATGCCGCTCGTCAAGATGGTCTGGAGAAAAATGATGAAGTGAAAATCTTGGCCGCCATTGGTGCGGAGCAAGCTTTGGCTTCCAAATTTTTGGAAAGTAAAATGGCCAGCTTTAAACCATCGGACGAAGAATTGAAAAAAATCTACGATGAGCAAGTCAGCAAAGGTCAGGAATACCACTTGCGCCACATCCTCGTGGACAGCGAAGACCAAGCCAAAGAGATCATCACCAAGTTGAAAGCAGGTGAGAAGTTTGAAGCTCTGGCCAAATTATCCAAAGATCCGGGTTCTGCGGTTAAAGGTGGCGATTTGGGCTGGATGCCGCTGGACGCTTGGGTGCCTGAATTCAAAGAAGCCGCAGCGAAATTGCAGCCGACTCAAATCACCGAAGCGCCGGTTAAGTCACAATTCGGCTACCATGTAATTCAATTGGTCGAAGCACCGCGCACACCGCAAAACGTGCCTGCATTCGAGGCCGTTAAGCCGCAAGTGATAGAAATGGCCAAGCGCGATCATCTGAAACAACTGCAAGACTCGTTTATGAAAAAATAAGCATTCGCTAAACGGAAATAAAAAGGACAGGGATCACCTGTCTTTTTTTTGACTCAATTGCGCTCAAAATCACGGGTAGATGTGCTCAAAGTTCCTCAAAATCCTCTGGATCGCGCCCTTGAATCACTTTTTTGATCACATCAAAGGAAAAACCGCGGTAGGCCATAAAGCGGGTTTGCTTGGCATACTCCGCCGCATTGGCGGGTGGGGAGCCGAATTTTTTTTGCCAGACGGCATGCGCGCGTTGTAACTCGCTTTGCGCCAAT
>CAZCDD010000171.1:0-2907 GCA_964497405.1 uncultured Hydromonas sp.
GGACTGTTCACCGCCGATCCGCGTAAACAGCCGAACGCACAACTCATTCAAACCGCACCGGCAGGCGAAGAAACGCTGGAGCAAATGGCCGGCGGTGCGGGCAGCAGCATTGGCAAAGGCGGTATGCTCACCAAAGTACTCGCTGCCAAACGAGCGATGAAAAGCGGTGCGAGCACCATCATCGCCAGCGGTCGTGAAGCACAGGTGCTGCCGCGTCTGGCGCAGGGCGAACGCATCGGCACCGAACTGTACGCCAGCGTCGCGCTGCTCACGGCGCGCCAACAATGGCTCGCCGACCACCTGCAAATGCGTGGTCACGTCGTACTCGATGATGGCGCGGTCAAAGCCGTATTGTCGGGTGGTAAAAGTGTGTTGCCAATCGGCGTGGTACGCGTATTGGGTAATTTTGAGCGTGGCGAAGTCATCGCCTGCGTGGACGAAGCGGGCAATGAAATCGCCCGTGGCCTGTCAAATTACAGCAGCTCCGACACCATGCGCATTGCCCGTCACGCCAGCGGCGAATTTGCCGCACTGCTCGGACGTGATGCCGATGAGGCCGAGTTGATTCACCGCAACAACCTGATTAAAACCCAATAAACCCATGAGCGAAATCGTTTGGTCAGGCGATATAGGCGATGCCAATCACACGCAGGCGCGTGACGAATTTTTCATGCGTCATGCGCTGGCCTGTGCACAGCAAGCCTACGATGCAGGCGAAGTCCCCGTTGGCGCCGTCGTCGTGCATCAAAACTGTGTGATTGCCAGTGGTTACAATCACCCCATCGGACTGAACGACCCGACCGCGCACGCCGAAGTGCAGGCACTGCGCGCCGCCGCGCAAATCCTCCAAAACTACCGCTTACCCGAATGCGAACTCTACGTCACCCTTGAACCCTGCCTGATGTGTAGCGGTGCGATGTTTCACGCGCGGCTGGCGCGGGTGGTTTTTGGCGCGAGCGACTATAAAACCGGTGTCGCCGGTTCGGTATTGAATGTGTACACGCATGAGCAACTCAATCATCATGCGGCCGTGGTCGGTGGGGTTTTAGAAGAGGAAACCCGCGCTATTTTGCAACGGTTTTTCAAAGAGCGGCGGGCGTTAAAAATAAATAACTAAATCAGGATGTTGGGTGAAGTAATCGGAAATTATTCATGATATATGTTGTGGCTGAGTAATTTTTGACGAATTTTTTGGTAAAAGTATTTTTTCACAAGAGAAACCATATTTACCAAAAGTTGCATATTTTAGGTGAAAAACATGGCAAGTTTTGTGTGGTGGAGACATCCTCAAGAGGCGTATGACAATCCATACGAGTATGGGGCGCAACAGCAATTTTCACGTGAGGCAAAGGGATTGCTTTTACAACTACGAGTTGGATTAAATTGCTTTACGATGAAATACCATAAAAATGATCACTCTTTGGAAAAAGCAACTTGGATGCTCGCCGTAGATTTAAACGATACTCTTCTTGAAATTCTTTGTTTATTTGAAGAAAAGCGTCACAGTACTGGATTTCGACTTTTTCGGGATATTGTCGAAACAATGGATTTGCTTTATGTTCTTCATTTCTCGACGCCAAGAGCAGAGAAGACACTTAAAAAATGGTATGAAAATAGCACTATTCCTCATAAAGATTCTCGCATGTATATTCAAGAAATTGAAGGAGCAGAGGCGGCAGAAAAACGATCAAAATATTACTCAGAATTGTCCAAATTCACACATAGAACATATTTATCATTGCTAAATAGTTATTCGTTGGGAAAGAATAATATGCTGGTAAATGACTCCTATTCACAAAATAATGGACTCATACTGCCTCAAACAATTGCTTCTGGACTTGCGGTTTTAGCTGATCTAATTCTCCAAGTAACTCAGTGTTTAATTCGATGTGGCGCTCTTTCTTCAGAGGTGGTTGAAAATGCATGGCTGTTGGCAATTGAGGATCAAATAATACCAAGACGCTTTAGCTCTATTAAATCTCATGATAGTTATAGTAGTAAGTAATTGGCATGTTTTTTTCGAATCTCTAACTCTAAGAATCTATTCTTTATCTTCAGCTTTATTTAGTCTTATCTGCACAAACCCCTGCTCCTGCGCCAGCGGCGCCTCCCCTGAGTTTTGTTGTTCCACCCAAAATTGATGGTTCATGTCGAGTGAGCGGCCGATGCGTTGCGCTTGCGCCATCCAGGCGTCGGCGAGCTCGTCGGGCAGTTGTTCGCGCATGGTTTGCTCGAACAGGGGCAGCCAGTTGTGTTTGAGCAGTCCGCTGGTGAATCCGACCGCGCGGTGCTTCATGACGACGTTGTACGAATAATCCCTATAGCGTTCGCCACCGAGTGTGACCCACCAAAAATGGGTGATGAGGTCTTTGTGGTGCGGCCAGTCTTTGACCACGGAGAAGGGCATGGCCAGCCCCGGATCGCGCTGTACGCGCTCGTAAAAGGTGTCTACGACTTGGGCGATGCGTTCGCGCCCGATGGTTTCGGCGGTGCTGAGGTTCATGTGGTGCGTCAATTAAAAATGAGATGACGCATTATAGGCAATGTGGGCTGTGGGCGCATCCGCCATTGGGATTAAATCAGTCCTTGTGCGTGCAATTCGGCGATTTCGTCGTCGGTGAACAGTCGCGAGCGGGTGTGGAAGGCTTTTCCGGTGTTGCCTTCGAGTGAAAAGGTACCGCCTGAGCCGTCGATTACGTCGATGATGAGTTGGGTGTGTTTCCAGTATTCGTATTGTGAGGCGCTGATGTAGAACGGCACGCCGCCAATGTCACCCAGATGGACGTCGTAGGCGCCGATGGTCAGATCAGTCGGCAGGTAGCAGTTGGCCGCGCTGTTGTCACAGCAGCCGCCGGATTGGTGAAATAGGATGTCGCCGTATTGGGTTTTGAGTTCGGCGATGAGTTC
>CAZCDD010000172.1:0-2842 GCA_964497405.1 uncultured Hydromonas sp.
GGGCTTCAGATTATCGTGGTTTGACTAATATCACGATTAACTATCAAGGTACGGGCTCGAGCGCGGGGATTGATGCGATCAAAAAAGGTGTGGTGGATTTCGGTGGTACCGATGCGCCTTTGTCGCAATCTGAATTGAACTCATCTAATTTGATTCAGTTCCCTACGGTCATTGGTGGCGTGGTGCCGGTGTATAACGTCAATGGTTTGAGCAAAACATTGGTGCTCGATGGTGATACCTTGGGCAATATTTATTTGGGCAAAATCGTTAAGTGGAATGATCCAGCGATTGTGCGTTTGAACCCAGGTGTGAGCTTGCCTGATACCGAAATTCGCACGGTACGTCGTTCAGATGGTTCGGGTACGACTTTTATGTTTACCGATTATTTGTCGCGTGTGAATGGTGGCTGGCGCTCGATTGGTGCGAATAAATCACCGAACTGGCACGGTTTGACTTTGGGTGGCAAGGGTAATGATGGCGTGGCCGCATTGGTCAAACAGTTGCCGAATTCGATTGGTTATGTTGAGTATGCCTATGCCAAGAAAAATGGCTTGAAAATGAGCAATATGATCAACCGTGACGGTAAAGTGGTGGCGGCTAATGCTGGTGCTTTTGCTGCTGCTGCATCTAAAGCCAATTGGTCCAGCGATCCATCGATGGGGATTTCTTTGAACAATCAATCGGGTGCGAACTCATGGCCGATCACCGGTGCAACCTATGTGCTGATGCCAAAACGCTCGAATAACGGCAATAACACCGTTGAAGTGTTGCGTTTCTTTGAGTGGGCGATGGTTAAAGGTCAAGCTCAAGCCTCTAATTTGGACTACATTCCATTGCCTGTTTCTGTGTACCAAAAAGTCAAGGCTACGGTTTGGAAATCCATGACCGACACTTCTGGTAAATCCATTATTTGATAGCGGTCGTTTGATTGAGTCAAACAAAGGGAAAGGCGACTTTCCCTTTGTTTTTTGAGTGTAGTGAATACGCCACACTGTGTAAAAAAGATACAGCACTGTGCAGGAATCATCGGTTTTTAACATTCACTGATTAAGATGGCTGAGTCTGACGGTTTGCATGTGTCGGCAATTGATTAACAAATTGAATTGGGGTTTTTATGAAAAAGCAAGCAGTGGTATTGGCGGCTCTTTTGGGCGTGAGTGGTTCTGCATTGGCGGCGACCAATGTGACTTTGTACGGTCGCGTGGACGTGGGCTACGAAGTAAAAGATGTGAAAGGCGACAACAAAAACTTTGGTGACAGCCTGACACAGGATACCAATGACAACAGCGGCGGTAACACCCGTATTGGCGTTAAAGGTCAAGAAGATTTGGGTGACGGCTACGCCGCAACGTTCCAATTAGAAGGTCGCTTTGATGGTGATACAGGTTCTAAAACTTCCAACCGTACGTTTTTTGACCGTGAATCCACCGTGGGCTTGAAAACGCCTTATGGTCAAATTCGTTTGGGCCGTTCTTACTCATCGATGGATCAAGCCATTGGCTTTATCGACGTGGGTCGTCGTTTCTCCTCCGTCGGTACTTATGATTTTGTGAAGGGTGTGAAAACGCGTCACAGCAATGGCTTTTTCTATAACCACAAAATTGAAGGCTTCTCATTTGGTGGCGACATCACCACCAAAGGCGGTTATAACGATGGTTTGAAAACAGTGTCTGGTGTGCCGAATGTTGCTTTCTCAGATGAGGGTGTAGAAGGTTCTAAAGTGGCTTATGGCGTGTTTGCTAAATACCAAGGCAATGGCTTGGAAGCCGGTGTTGGTTACCAAAATGACGGCGTGGAAAAATCAGGCTCGATCACCAAGCAGTGGGGTGTGGGCGTGTCATACACTTTGAATCCAGTGACTTTTGGTTTGTCTTACTCTGCGGGTAAAGACGACGTCGTCGGTAGCGAAGGCAAAATCAAAAACTACGGTGGCTACATCAGCGGTAAGTTGACTGCCAACGACACTTTGATGGCGTTTTACCGTCGTGCCAACTACACCAACACCGTGGCTGGCGTGAAGAAAACCGATGACAAAGCCACCCGTTACGGCATTGGTTACGTACACGCTTTGAGCAAACGTACTTCAATTTATGCCGATATCGCGCGTGAAGATGCGAAAGATATCAGCGGTGCTAGCAAAAAAACCAATTTGTTTGACATCGCCTTGCGCCACAATTTCTAAAAAAATATAAAGCGGTTCCTCTTAAATTAATAGCGTCTAAACAACAGTTTAGACGCTTTTTTGACATTTAATGAACCGGTCACAATGCGCTTGTAGCATAGCCTTTATGACAAATCATCACAAAGGCGCATCATGCAAATGAACGACTTGAACGGTCTCGAACCCCCTCTGTCAGAAATCAAAAAACATCGTACGCTTTGGCTGTCCGATATTCACTTGGGAACGAAGGACTGTCAGGCGCATGCTTTGCTCGACTTTCTCGCTCATAACGACGCTGAGTGCATTTATCTGGTGGGCGACATCATTGACGGCTGGCAGCTGAAAAAACGCTGGTACTGGCCGCAAGCACACAACGATGTGATTCAAAAACTCCTGCGCAAAGCGCGCAAAGGCACGCGCATCGTGTTCATCCCCGGCAATCACGATATGTTTGTGCGCGGCTTTCTCAAGCAAACGCCGAATCTGGCCATAGGCGGAATTGAGGTGATGGACGAAGCGGTTCACACAACAGCGGATGGGCGACGCATCTGGATACTGCACGGGGATTTGTTCGATGGTGTGGTACAAAATATGCAGTGGCTCGCAAAGCTTGGCGACGAGCTGTATATGTTTGCACTCAAGGTCAATCGCTGGCTCAATCTGTGGCGCGCGAAAATGGGT
>CAZCDD010000173.1:0-2812 GCA_964497405.1 uncultured Hydromonas sp.
CGGTTTTAACCGTGATTTTGTACAAAAATACGGCGGTGATGATGATCCATGCGATGGGCCACAGACCATAGGCAAAACCATAGGTGGCGGAAGATAAGGCCATGCTCACCGGCATTTTGTAGCCAAAAATCGCTACGCCAAGTGCAATCAGCAGGGTGAAAAAGCCAGCGACGTGGCCCTTCATGCGCAGCAGTGCCAATGCCACGAAGAAAAACACGATCGGTAGCACGGCAACGGCGGCGGTCAGCCAGAGGCTGCCACCCACGGCCGAGTAATTTTGTAACCAAGTCATACAGAGTCTCCTTTGTTTAAATCATCCAATGAATAAACCACATGGGGTCGCTTGACCCGTATGTGGATACAGCCTATGAGTCGCCGAATGGCTTTGGATGGATTCATTCGGCGCGAATGTGTACGACACGATTCATCGAGATGAACGTGGGTGACGTACAAACTGGGGGAAATGCATCCGACGCATTCGTCCGACTGAGCGAATGCGCGGCGCGCGAATCAGCGCGCTTTAGTCGGGATGCAATAGAATGGGTGCTTGTGTGTGCATAGGTGTCTCAATCATCCATGTTTTAGGTTTTTTGCTTGCGCTCAGCGATGAGCTGATGCAAGGTCTTTTTCGCCGGAACCAGCGGTGTGCGGTGTTGCGTCCACGGGGTTTTGCGCGGAGCCAAGGCGCGCAGATTGGTCGCCGCCCAGCCGAATAGTTTATGCGTGGTGCGATTGCCAAAAATGCCGGTGAACGCGCGCCACGCCATTTGCTCACTCAGGGTGTGTGAGGCGCCCTGACCACGCACCGCGTTCTCAACGGTTTCGTTCGGGTCGCGCTGCGCCTCGGTGCGCAGGCGAATGAGCAAATCGGGAATCGGAATGCGCACGGGGCATACTTCGGCGCACGCGCCGCACAGACTGGAGGCGGTTGGTAAATCGCGCGTGGCTTCCAAGCCCATCAAATGCGGCGAAATGATTTCGCCGATTGGTCCCGGATACGTTGTGCCATAGGCCGCGCCACCAATGCGGCTGTACACCGGACAGTGGTTCATGCACGCGCCGCAGCGGATGCATTGCAAAGTTTTGCGCAATTGCTCGTCGGCGTAAGCTTGCGTGCGCCCATTGTCCAGCAGCACCAAGTGCATTTCCTGCGGGCCATCAAGCTCGCCCGAGCGGCGTGGACCTGTGACGAGGTTGAAATAGGTGGTGATGTCCAGCCCAACTGCGCTGCGTGTGAGCAGGCTGTACAGCGGCACGACGTCAGAGAGTTTCGCCACCACTTTTTCAATGCCGGTAATCGCAATGTGTACCGGCGGCACGGTGGTGCACAGACGGCCATTGCCTTCGTTTTCAACCAGACACAGCGTGCCAGTTTCGGCCACGGCGAAGTTCACGCCGGACAAGCCGACATCGGCGCGGCGATAGACGCTGCGCAGCACGCGCCGACCGATTTGGATCAGCTCGTCCACGTCGTGCGTTTCGGCGGTTTTGAGATGTTCGTGAAACAGCGTGCTGATTTGCTCTTTGGTTTTGTGTATCGCGGGCATGACGATGTGGGTTGGCTTTTCATCGGCCATTTGCACGATGTATTCGCCCATATCGCTTTCTACGGCCTCAATGCCCTGATCGGCCAAATAGTGATTGAGCTCGATTTCCTCGCTGACCATGGATTTGCCTTTGACCATGAGTTGGCCGTTTTTCTGCGTCATGATCGCGTGGATGATGGCGCAGGCCTGCTCGCTGTTTTCCGCCCAGTGAACCTGTACGCCCAATTGTGTGAGCTTGTTTTCCAGTTGGGTCAGCAGTTCAGGCAGTTGCGCGAGCGAGCGCTGGCGAATGTGTTCGCACAGATCGCGCAGGCTTTGCAGCTCATGCTCGTCAGACAGCACGGCTTTGCGTTTGGCCATCAGTCCATCCATCGCGGTGCGCAGACTTTTGCGCAGCGGTGCGTCGGCCAGTGCGTCGGAGGCGTTGGTTTTGAAGGTTTCACTCTTGGGATGAAAATGAAGGGTCTGCGTTTTCATACGGTTTCCTCCACCTCGGTGATGTTGATGTGCGCGGGCAGTTGCGCCAAAACGACTAAATCGCGCGGGCCGTGCGCGCCAAAGGCCAAGGTCAATTGAATGTCCGAGGTTTTGGACGGGCTGGAAATCAGCACCAAATTGCTCGGTGTGTTCTGCGCCATGTGCAAACCCTGCATCGCGCTGAAAAAGTCATCGTACAGCGCGGTGGTGTCGAATAAGGCAATGTGTACCGGCGGCACCAAGCTCATACTGCGTGGCTGTTCTGCGTCCGGCCACAAGATCAACGTGCCGGTCTGGGCAATGCCCGCACGCACATCGGTGAAACCGGCATCAACCTGATCGAATAGTTCGTCTTCCCATTGTTCCAAGGGGCGGTCAAAGGCGTAGGTTTTGACCTCAGGCGTGTGCTGGGTCAATGCGTTGTGCGCGCTTTGCCCGTGTGCGGTGCTCATGGGCAGCACCATGCTGTGAATGGCTTTGTCGCGAACCACGCGCGCCAAGGTTTCGCCCCAACCCTCTGCGGTGACCCAGTGCACTTGGGTGTTGAAGCGGCGCATGGTGCGCGCCCAGTGTTTCAATCGTTCGATGTCGTTCGGCCATTTCGGCGTTGCTTGGGCATAGTAGCCAGCGGTGTCCGGCTCGGACATCGGAGCGCGTTGCGCGGCATTGAGTTTGGCAAAAATGCGCTCGCGCGCCGTAGCGGAGTGGTTCAATGCGCTCATGCTTTACCCCCTGTGCGTTCGAGTAAAAACGTCGCCAGATGTTTCGGTCGCGGCATATTCGGCTCG
>CAZCDD010000174.1:0-2784 GCA_964497405.1 uncultured Hydromonas sp.
CGATACCCAAGGACAATGGCGTCACGTCGAGCAACAATACGTCGGTACGACCACCGCCCAACACTTGACCTTGAATCGCTGCGCCAACGGCAACGGCTTCGTCTGGGTTGATGTCTTTACGCGCTTCTTTACCGAAGAATTCTTTCACTTTTTCTTGAACCTTAGGCATACGCGTTTGACCACCGACCAAAATCACGTCGTCGATGTCGGATACTTTCAAGCCCGCGTCTTTCAAAGCCACACGACATGGCTCGATGGTGCGTTCGACCAAGTCTTCTACCAATGCTTCGAGTTTCGCACGGGTGATTTTGATCGCCAAGTGTTTCGGACCACTCGCATCGGCAGTGATGTATGGCAAGTTGATTTCGGTTTGCGCAGAGGATGACAATTCGATCTTGGCTTTTTCAGCGGCTTCTTTCAAACGTTGCAAAGCCAATACGTCTTTGGACAAGTCCACACCCTGCTCTTTTTTGAATTCGTCGATCAAGTAGCCGATCACGCGTTGGTCAAAGTCTTCACCGCCCAAGAAGGTATCACCGTTGGTCGCCAAAACTTCGAACTGTTTTTCGCCGTCCACGTCTGCGATTTCGATAATGGATACGTCGAATGTACCACCACCCAAGTCATATACGGCTACTTTGCGATCGCCGCCTTCTTTTTTATCCAGACCAAATGCCAATGCCGCGGCGGTCGGTTCGTTGATGATACGTTTCACGTCCAGACCGGCGATACGACCTGCGTCTTTGGTGGCTTGACGTTGTGCGTCGTTAAAATATGCCGGAACGGTAATCACCGCTTCAGTCACGGTTTCACCGAGGTAGTCTTCGGCGGTTTTCTTCATCTTGCGCAATACTTCTGCTGAAATTTGCGGTGCCGCCAATTTATTGTCACGCACTTGTACCCAAGCATCGCCGTTGTCCGCCTTGATGATTTCAAACGGCATTTGTTCGATGTCTTTTTGCACTTCTTTGTCGGTGAAACGACGACCGATCAAACGTTTGATCGCGAACAAGGTGTTTTTCGGGTTGGTTACCGCTTGGCGTTTGGCCGAAGCACCAACCAAAATTTCGCCGTCTTCTTGATACGCAATGATCGATGGTGTTGTACGCGCGCCTTCTGCATTTTCGATGACTTTAGGGGTGTTGCCTTCCATGACCGCAACACATGAGTTGGTTGTACCCAAGTCAATACCAATGATTTTTCCCATTTGAATTACTCCATTCTGCAATTAATTTATCCGTTGCACCCAACCGCTGTTGATTCAAACCTTGGTCAGTGCGCCTTGACTGGTAAATAGCGACAGGAAAATAGATTTCAAGAGGCAAAATGCAGGAAAAATGAATTTTTTATTTTAATCGCTGAACATGGCCAACACGGCAAGCTCTTTCTCAGCAACAAAAAAGCTGAGCATATGCTAAGCTTTTGCTTCCTCCAAATAGCGCTATCTCGGCTTTGCCGTTTTTAAGCGGCTTTAGCAGCGCGGCGCAATACCGCTTCCATCAGACCATTGACCGCATCTTCGGCATACTCCACCACTTGATTGAATACCGCTTGCTCTGAGTAGTATGGATCTGGCACTTCGGCATCATCGTAGTTTTGTGCATAACGCATGATCAGCTCAATCTTATGGCGGCAGTGTTCAGGCGCTAAACTTTGCAATTGACGCAGATTCTTCCAGTCCATCGCCAAAATGAGATCAAAACGCTCAAAATCCTCTGGCACGATTTGACGTGCGGTATGCCCTTTTAAACTATAACCGCGGAATGCGGCCGAATGCTGGCTGCGTGAATCGGCTTTTTCTCCCGAGTGGCAAGCATGGGTACCGGCTGAATCGACAAAGATTTTGTCATCATAGCCAAACTGAATGAGTTTTTTCTGCAAAATCGCGTGAGCGACCGGTGAACGGCAAATATTGCCCGTACAAACAAACAAAATCTTGGTTTTTGTTGAGTCTGAACCAACCATTTCAAAGCGCATGTTGTCCTCCTAAACGTTCGCAATACATCGCATAGCGACCCATTTTTACGGCACAAGGCTCAGCAAAAAAATGTGCTCCTAAATAGATCACACTCACATCATTGGTAATGATGTTTTGTCTATTCAGCTGATGACACCCTTTAAGAACCAAACAATCTTGATTTCAGCTCGTGGATTAAATCCCGCGTTTTGGCTGCTTGCTCGAATTCCAAATTCTTCGCAAAATCAAGCATTTGTTTCTCAAGTTTGACAATTTCTTTGCCTAACTGAACCTCGCTCAGCTGGTCAAAACGCTCATCGGTTCGATTTGGTTGACGGCTTGGATTAATTTTTTTCTTACCATCGTTATACACACCATCGATAATATCTTTTACCTTTTTATTTACACCTTTTGGCGTGATACCATGCGCTTGATTAAAAGCCACCTGCTTGGCGCGACGACGCTCGGTTTCATCCATCGCCCGCCGCATCGAGTCGGTGATTTTATCCGCATACAGAATCGCCGTGCCGTGGATATTACGCGCCGCACGCCCGATGGTCTGAATCAAAGAGCGCTCAGAACGCAAAAATCCCTCTTTATCCGCATCCAAAATCGCCACCAGCGATACCTCGGGAATATCCAGCCCCTCGCGCAGCAAGTTAATCCCGACCAATACATCAAACTCACCCAAGCGCAGATCGCGAATGATTTCCACCCGCTCCACGGTGTCGATGTCCGAGTGCAGATAGCGCACGCGCACACCATTGTCATTCAAATAGTCGGTCAAATCCTCGGCCATGCGTTTGGTCAGCGTGGTGATCAACACG
>CAZCDD010000175.1:0-2781 GCA_964497405.1 uncultured Hydromonas sp.
CGGTGACCCAGTTGAGTTTGTCTTGCGGTTGGGCGTTGGCGACGATGTTTTGTGAGTGCAGTCCGACGTGTTGGGCAAAGCCTTGTACCACGTCGGTTTTGTCACCGCTAATCAGCGCAATATCGGCGGTTTTTTGCAGCTCGCGGATGAGCTCTGGCGCACCGGCGCGGGTGCGGTCGGACAGTGCGAACCAAGCCAATGCCTGCCATTGGCCATCGGCGGCCTGTTCGCTCAGTACGGCGACGCTGTTGCCTTGTTCGATGGCCGGTGTTTCGGCTGGATTCGGCAGACGGTTGAGTGCGAACGGTGGTTTGCCAATGCGGTACTGGTGTTCGCCGCGAGGGTCTTTGAGTGTGCCTTGGACGCCTTGACCGACGATCAGTTCCATTGCGTTGACATCGTTCATGCGCTCAGGGGCGTTGTGGTCTTGCAGTGCTTTGCGCAAGGCCAGTGCGATCGGATGGCGTGAAGCGGCTTCCAATGTGGCGGCAATTTGCAGCACCTGCGTTTCGTCCAATTGCTGCGCGCGCGCGGCGTCGGTGAGGTGGATTTGGTTGAGTGTTTGCACGTCTTCGGTCAGCGTGCCGGTTTTGTCAAAGACGTATTGATTGACCTTGGCGAGTTTTTCGATGGCTTCGGGTTGAATCACGAGCACGTGACGCTCGGCCAAGGCGCTTTGTGCGGCGGTCATGACGGTCGGTACGGCCAAGGCCAATGCGCATGGGCAGGTGATGATGAGCACGGAGACGACGACTTCAACCGCACGATCAGGATTGTGCATGCCCCAGTACACCGCGGTCAGCGCACTGACGATGAGCAGACCGTAGAGGAAGACGCGCGCGGCTTTTTCGGCGAGCAGTGCCAGTGCGGGTTTGTGTAGCGCGGCTTTGTGCGCGAGGCGTTCGATGGCGGCCAGTTCGCTGGTCTCGCCCGATTGGGTGATGCGCGCGTAGATGCCTTGCTCGATATTCATGGACCCAGCCAGCAGCGTGTCGCCAACGCGTTTGGTGATCGGCACACTTTCGCCGGTGAGCAGCGCCTGCGAGCAGGCGGTTTGGCCTTCGATCAGCTCGGCATCGTGTGGAATGACTTCGCCGGAGGCGATGAAAATGACGTCACCGGTTTTGAGCTCTTCGGCTGGAATGAGGTCGGTGTTTTTCTGTGCGGGGTAGTCCTGCACCCGTTCGGCGAATAGGCGCTGATGTTGCAATACATTGTTTAAATACAAGCCGGCTTTGGACAGCGCGCGGTTTTGCACATAGCGCACGGTGAGCAGTAGGCCGACAAACATGGTCACCGAGTCGAAGTACAGATGACCTTGACCTCGGATGACCGCGATGGTGCTACTGATAAACGCGACCCAGATGGCGATGGTCACCGGTGTATCCATACCGATTTTACGCAGGCGCCACTCGGCCAGCGCACCACGGAATATCGGGATGGCGCAGTAGAACATGGCGGGCAGCGTTAAGAGTAAATTCGACCAACGCATCAGTACGTCGGTGCTCATATCCATGTCCGTGTGCTCAAAATAGTACGGATACATGAACATCATGCTTTGCATCATCAGAAACAGGGCGACCAGCATACGGAATAGCTCTTTACGCTGATTCTTTTTCTCCGCTTCAGATACGGCGTTGGCGGATTCGGCGTAGGCGTGGTAGCCGAGCTTTTCGATGCGCTGGATGATCGCGTTGAGATTGGTTTTGCTCGGATCTATTTGCAAAAATGCACGGCGCAGGGTGTAGTTGGCCGTTGGGTTGACCACGCCCTCAGCGGTTTTCAGATCGCGTTCGATCAAGTCGGTGCAGGCCACGCAGGCAATGCCGCCCAAGCGCAATTGTACGTCGGTGAGTTTGCTCAAAGAGGTGGTATTGGGTGGGCTGATGGGCGTCTCTGAGGTGGGGGCGGATGATGACATGGGTAATCCAAAGACAAAAGGCTGACTCATTAAGCCTGATTGGGTTAAGAACGCCTCTATTTTAAGGGAAAAGAGTGTTTGAGGCGGCAGTGATTGCTGCCGCCTCGGCTGGTTTGCTTAAATCACGTTCAATTGAGCCATCATGCCCAAGGATTCATGCTCCAAAATATGGCAGTGAAACATGCGTATGCCTTTGTGCGGTTGCATGGTTTTGATCCGAATGTGTTCGTTCGGACGTAAATTGATGGTGTCTTTAAGCGATTTGTAAGCGGCAGGCTCGGTTTTTCCATTGAGGGTGCGATCCAGCAAGATGAATTGCGTGCCGTGTAAGTGAAATGGGTGGTCCATATGGGAATGGTTGGTAATCGTCCATTCTTCTACCGCACCGGATTGGCTGGTCAGATCCATACGTTTCATATCAAAGGTCTGATCGTTCACTAAAAACATGCCGCTCATCATTATTTGTGCATGACTGGCCGATGAAGCGTTGGCTCCCTGCATCGCAGCGTGATCCATGCCTTGCATATGGCCCATCGAAGACATCATGGCACTCATGGGTTTTTCGCTGAAACTCACGCGCTTGCGTGCTACGGCAGTGCCTAAATCGGGAATGCTGCGCAGGGTTGTCGGTATTGCAGCTGGATTCGCTTGGATGGCGATATTCGCCAAAACGGTGGTTTCTGGTTGATAAGTCACCATCATTTTTTGACGGTCATACGGTAGGTTATTCAGCGGATAAGTGCCGCTGCTTTGCGTGCGAATGATGAGTTCGTAGCGTTCGGCAGGGGCGATCAGCAGCGATGAGACCGCAGGGGCGGGACTTTCCAATAAACCACCATCCGTACCCACCACGATCAGCT
>CAZCDD010000176.1:0-2780 GCA_964497405.1 uncultured Hydromonas sp.
GGTTGCGCTCTACCAACTGAGCTATTCCCGCGCTACAAGAGATTGAAATTATAGGGCTCATTTCCACCTCTGTCAAGCATATTTCTCAAATTAATTTAATTTTTTTGTAAAAATTTTTAAACTCATTTCTGACCAACCAACAACAAAATCGATAACCCTTTGTTTTTTATGAATTATGCATTCATTACCGTATTTTTAGGCCATACGCTTTTTTGCACTCACTGTTTTTTTCTTCGCACGCTTGACATTGCCACCCTGTGTCACCCGTTCGTTGCCTTTAACCACCACTTGCTTGGCACGCGGTCGTTGGTTCGGTGCTTCTTGTTTGACGATGGTGACGCGGCGCACGCCCGCTCCTTTGGTTTTGGTGCCAGTTTCGCCTGCGAGGCTTTGCGCCAAGCTGGCTTTTTTCGGGGCTTTACTTTCTGGACGGTAGATCACCAGCAGCTTGCCGATGTGCTGCACCAAAGCGCAGTTCAGCTGCTCGCAGATGGCTTGCGCATAAGCGGCGCGAGTTTCTTTTTCATCTGAGAACACGCGGATTTTGATGAGCGCGTGCGCGCTCAGGGTGCGCTCGATCTCTTTGACCACTGATTCGGTTAATCCGGCTTCGCCAATCATAACAAGTGGCGAGAGTTCGTGTGCTTGTGCGCGTAAAGCTGAACGCTGCGCTGAAGATAAGGTTAAAATGCTCATTCCGTTGCATCCAATATATATAGGGTTGTGTGATTGACGCGACGCGTGAAATCATGCGTGAAGTTGTGCGTCATGAAAAAATAATACGTCCGAGCATCCTCGTCCGTATCTGATTGGGTGACATTATCGCTGAAATTGGTGTTTTTAGGCTGATTTTTGCATTTAACTGGTTGTAATACTTTGTTTTTATGAAGAAAAATAAATCGAATCCGTCTTGGGTGCATGCGCACATCAATGATCCTTATGTGAAAATGGCGCAAAAGGATGGTTATCGCGCACGCGCGGCGTATAAGCTCAAGGAGATTGATGATGAGTATCATTTGATCAAAAGTGGCATGGTGGTGGTGGATTTGGGTTCGACACCCGGTAGCTGGTCGCAGGTGGTGCGTGAGAAATTGGCGCATCAGGGACAAATGAATGGCCGCATCATCGCGCTGGATTTATTGGAGATGGAGCCGATCGCCGGCGTAGATTTTATCTTGGGCGATTTTCGCGAGGATGAGGTGCTGACACAGCTACAAAACTTGGTCGGCGACAGTCGGGTTGACCTTGTTTTATCAGATATGGCCCCCAATTTATCCGGTATCGCGTCGGTGGATGCGGCACGGATTGAGCATATTTCGGAATTGGCATTGGATTTTGCGCAGAATCATTTGCAGCCCAACGGCGCTTTGTTGATCAAGACTTTTCACGGCGGCGCATTTGATTCGATTGTGAAGCAGTTTCGCGCGATGTTCAAACAGGTCACGATCCGCAAACCAAAAGCCTCACGCGACAAGTCGGCGGAAACCTATATTTTGGGACGTGGGTTAAAATAATCACGTTGCGCGACGGGGTATAGAGCGCCGCAAAACCCGCTGATTTTCTGCATGATTGAACGCCAAATTTGCCTTACAATGGTTGGCTATAAGCTTTAGAACGATTATGTGCGACCCTGTGTCGCTTAGGAGTAACGATTTGAAAAACAACGCTTGGACGCGCTGGTTATTTTGGGCACTGGGTTTGATGGTGGTGTGGTACACCTTTGGCCAAGTGGAACAATCACACAAAGGCAAAATGCCTGAAGTGAGCTACAGCGAATTTATGACCAAAGTCAAAGCCCACGAAGTCAAAGAAGTGGAAATCAAGGGCAATGAGTTGATGGTCACGCCGAACGAAGGCACCAAATTCACCTTGGTTGCGCCGAGCGATGACGCGCTGGTGGGTACGCTGCTGGAAAATAATGTCAAAGTAACCGGCCGCCAAGTCGAAGGCGCGAGCTTCTGGCAAAACCTGCTGTTTTCGCTGTTGCCGATTCTGCTGTTGGTTGGCCTGTGGTTCTTTATGATGCGGCAGATGAACGGCGGTAAAAACGGCGTGATGTCGGTGGGCAAGTCCAAAGCACGTTTGCAAGACGACAGCGCGAAGAAAGTGAACTTCAGCGACGTCGCCGGCTGTGATGAAGCCAAAGAAGAGGTTAAAGAAATCGTCGATTTCCTCAAAGACCCGCAAAAATTCCAAAAGCTCGGCGGTAATATTCCACACGGCGTACTGCTGGTGGGTCCTCCGGGCACAGGTAAAACCTTGCTCGCCAAAGCGATTGCGGGTGAAGCGCGCGTACCGTTTTTCAGCGTATCCGGTTCGGACTTCGTGGAAATGTTCGTCGGTGTCGGCGCCTCGCGTGTACGCGATATGTTTGATCAGGCGAAAAAACACGCGCCGTGCATCATCTTCGTTGACGAGATTGATGCCGTTGGTCGCCATCGTGGTTCAGGCACGGGGGGCGGTAACGACGAGCGCGAGCAAACATTGAACCAAATGCTGGTCGAAATGGATGGTTTTGAGGGCAACTCCGGCGTGATCGTCATCGCCGCGACCAACCGTGTCGATGTACTGGACAAAGCCTTGCTGCGTCCGGGGCGTTTTGACCGCCAAGTCTATGTCGGCCTGCCGGACATCCGTGGCCGTGAGCAAATTCTAAACGTACACATGCGTAAAGTCCCTGTGGCCAAAGACGTCGATATGGCCGTCATTGCACGCGGCACGCCGGGCTTCTCTGGCGCGGATTTGGCCAATCTGGTGAACGAAGCCGCACTGTTCGCCGC
>CAZCDD010000177.1:0-2778 GCA_964497405.1 uncultured Hydromonas sp.
TCCGGTTTGGATTATCCGGGCGTAGGGCCGGTGCATTCGCACCTGAAAGATACAGGGCGCGTGAACTACGAAACGGCGACGGATCAAGAGACCTTGGATGCATTTATGACGCTCTCGCGCGAAGAGGGCATCATTCCTGCGCTGGAGTCCTCACACGCGGTGGCGTATGCACTGCGTCGTGCGCGTGAACTCGGCGCGGCGGGGCAAGGCAAATCCATTTTGGTGAACTTGTCGGGTCGGGGGGATAAGGACATCGATTTTGTCATCAGTAAATTGGGTTTGTGATCGCGTTTGTGTGACACAATGATGGGCGGGCTATCCGCCCATTTTTATTGATATAGTAGAGTTTATTTATGGCCATTTCAGGTATCAGCCACATTACCTTTATCGTCCGTGATCTGGAGCGTGCCAGACAATTTTGGTGTGATGGCTTGGGCGCAGAGATGGTGTATGACAGTGGTGCGCAGTGTTTTTCAAAGTCGTCCGAGCGGTTTTTCCTTTTGGGTGGTGTCTGGATTGCGACCATGCAGGGTGAACCGACGGTGGATCACTCGTATCGGCATGTGGCATTTGAGGTGGATGAAGTTGCATTACCGGAGTATGAGCACAGGCTTAAGCAGTTGGGCGTGCGTTTTCAAGCGCCACGCTCGCGTATCGCTGGTGAGGGTTTGTCTTTGTATGTGTATGATTTTGATGGACATTTGATTGAGTTACATACGGGGACTTTGGCACAGCGTCTGGCGAGCTATCAGGCGCAGTTAATTGAGTTGGAGTGAGCATGCGTGTTTGGTCGATTCATCCGAAATATCTGGATCCACAAGGCTTGGTGGCGCTGTGGCGCGAAACCTTGCTCGCGCGTGCGGTGCTCAAGGGCGAAACCAAAGGGTATCGCAATCACCCGCAATTGCAGCGTTTTCAGCAGCAGGCGGATCCCGTGGGTGCGGTGGAGTATTATTTGCAATGGGTGTATGCCGAGGCAGTCGAACGTGGTTATCGTTTTGATGCAAACAAAGTGCAAGCTGAGCCCTTATCAGGCATTGCGTTAATGACGGTGACAGAAGGGCAGTTGGCGTATGAGTGGGCGCATTTATTGCGCAAACTGGCGCTGCGTTCGCCGCAGGTGTGCGAGCGTTGGGCGGGATTGACGCAGCCTGAGTGTCACCCGATGTTTGTACCCGTGGCAGGTGCGGTGGCGTCTTGGGAAAAAACACTGCCGTAGTTGATCTGGATGTCGGTCTGCAGGTATACAAAAAACTGTCTTATTGAACTGCCCCCAAAAGTTGGATACGACACCAACTGATGCGGGGCATTTTTAATAAACAAATAAGACTTAGAATGTAAGTTATCAATAGCTAAGTATTACGAATTAGACATATGTGCTCATACTCAAGCTTATGTGCGCACCACACGCCACCATTTGCGCAGTGGGGCGATGCTGACCAAGCCTTCAAATAATTCGGCGGGGTCTTGAGCGATCGTTGGCAGCAGATCCGCGCGCAGTTGCATCAGGATGTGCCAACTGCGCAGCGCTTTTCGTTGGGCTTGGGGCAGTTGTTTGAATTGCTGTTGATAGTGATTGAGCTCAGTTTGCGCGTGAGATGCAATGCGTTGAATGAGGGCTTGTAACTGTTGGGCGCGTTCGCTTGATGGCTGATCGGTTTTGAGCAAAAGGTGCGCGGGTGTTTGGGTTTCTTTAAGCCATTGCATCGGAATCCAAATGCGTTGATGACTCAGATTGTGCCCGATATGGCGCAATAAATCGGTCCAGATCAAAGCGCGGCCCGCTGCGGTGGTCAACTCGTTTGTTGCCGATACAGCGCAAGCGTCCATCCACAATTGAGCAAAGCTGCCGCCGATGGCGTCGATGGTGGCTTGCAATTGTGCTTCGGTATCCACTCGGTTGAGGTGATGCCAGTGCATATGCCCATGCAGCAAGGTCTGCAATGCGTCGGCCGTTGTGTGCGGCAGGGTACTGGATGCGCTTTGCTGGGCGCGTAAAGCCGGATGTTCGCTGCTTTGGTTTTGGCTGCGCTCCAGCTCGTGATGCCACCAGTTGAGCGTGGTGACCGCTTGATGATTATCGGTGTAGTTCGCGGCTTCACGCCATTTTCGATGCAGTGCGTATAGACCGAGCAGCCGTTCGCGTGCGTGTTCTGGTGCGCTGTTGATGGCGTAATAAATGCTGCTGGCGGCGTGAGGCTGAGGTTCTATGGCGAGTTCAGTGGCGGTCATGCGGTACTTTTTATTGGGGGTGAAAACGAGATTTGCCGTATTTTAAACGTTTGTTTGGGCTTGTGCGCGGGGATGTGGGGCGAGCATGGGTGCTCATGCTGGCTTTTTGATCCACCCAAACCCATGTGCCCAGCGCTAATGTGGTCGAATGTTCGGTATGCGACCACAGGCTGTAATCGCCGATGTGGGTGCGAATCAGTCGCAGCGTGGGCAAACCAACCGCAGCGGTCATACGACGTACTTGGCGATTGCGTCCTTCGCTCAAGGTAATTAGCAGCCAATGGGTTGGGATGCTTTTGCGTTCGCGTATGGGTGGGTTGCGCTGCCACAGCCATTCCGGTTCGGCGATGATGCTGACTTCGCAGGGTTGCGTCGGACCGTCATTCAGCTCAACGCCTTGACGCAAACGTTCGCAGGCTGTTTCCGAAGGTGCTCCTTCGACTTGGACGCAGTAGATTTTGGGCTTCTTGTGTTCGGGATGGCTGATCTGGTGTTGCAAACGGCCATCGTCGGTGAGCAATACCAAGCCTTCGGAGTCGGTATCCA
>CAZCDD010000178.1:0-2703 GCA_964497405.1 uncultured Hydromonas sp.
TATCGGCTGAAACGCTTTGCTGATTGCGTTGCAGGCGCGTGCGTATCCACGCGGGCAGCTGCGCCAAATCGACGTTGGCAATGTCAAATACATGGCGACCGGCGGCTTCGGACAGCGCCTTGAACCACACGGAATTTTTGCCCGTGCGATCCAAACGCGGTAGTGACACGATCACCACGATGTCGTCGGATAGGTTTTGCACCACATTTTTCAGTGCTTCGCCACCGTCTTTACCGGGTTTGCCGGACGGGATGCGTAGCTCGATGATTTTTTTATCACCGAACAGCGATAAACTTTGCTGCGAGGCGATGACGTTGTGCCACGCGAAGTTGGCTTCTACATGGTAAATTTCGCGTTCGCTGTATCCTTCGGCACGCGCGGCTTGGCGCAGTGCGTCGATGGACTCTTGTAATAACAGTACTTCATCACTGCAAAAGACATACAGTGGTGCCAGCGGCGAGGAAAAACGATGCTCAGTCATGGTGCTCATAGCTTGGCTTGTTGACTGCGGGTGAACCAAACGGCGCGCACGCGGTAGGCGATGCTGTTGGCCAACTCTTGCGCCATATCGGCGTACAGACGCTCATACTCCACATCCTCAGCGGTGGCGTAGCCCGAGCCAACGATGAGGTTGCGGCTGGTTGAGAGGCGGGTGGGCGCGAGCAATTGATTTTTATGCGCGTCGTACATCTGCACGATCACCGACATGGTCACGCGGTATTCGGTCGTGGTACCCGCTGAGTTGGTCGAGAGCACGCTTTTACCCGTGCTGATGCCGCCCATGTCCAAAGTCAAATCGGCTTTGTCCGATGGTGCATAGCTGACGTTGGCGGGTTTTTGTTGCTTGAGCAGTTCGGCGATGGCGCTCTCCGAATCGCCCACAAAAGCAACGGTATGCGGCATGGCGCCCCAGCTGATGCCTTGCTGCGTGCTGCCGGTGCTGCCCAGTAGGTGAAAGCCGCACGCAGACAGGCTCAGACTGAGCGCGAATGCGGTCAGTGCCTTGAAGCCGAAATACAACGGTTTGAATCCTGTCTTTGTGCGCACCATCTGCTCCTGTCGTTTCCTGAAGTTCCGTTGATTGAGTCGATTGGGCTTACGATACCACAATGTTGATCAATTTTTTCGGCACGACCACACATTTGCGCACGGTCAGGCCATCGGTGAAACGTTTGACGTTTTCGAGCGCGAGTGCCATTTCTTGCAAAGCCGCGTTATCCGCTGTCGCCGGCGCGGTCAAATGATCGCGCAGTTTGCCGTTGACCTGAACCACATAGTCCACCTCGTCGCGAGCCAAAGCGGCTTCATCCACCACTGGCCAAGCGGTGTCGAGCAAATCGCCCTGTGCGGCGGCAAAGCCCAAATCCTGCCACAGTGAATACGCAATGTGCGGCACGATCGGGTAGAGCACGCGCAGCAGAATGGAGATGCCTTCGGGCAGGGCGCTGCCGAGGTTGCTCGCATCTTTTTTACACGCAGCTTCGAGTTCGTTCAACATTTTCATCGCGCCAGAGGCCACGGTGTTGTACTGAATGCGCTCGTAGTCGAAGTTCACTTGTTTGAGCAATGAGTGCATGGTGAAACGCAGGTTTTTCGCATCCGCGCTGTCGGCTGCGGCGCTGCTCAATACGGCAAGGCTGTCCTTTTGCGCTTGGCAGAATGCCCACACGCGGCGCAGGAAACGATTCGAGCCTTCTACGCCGGACTCGGACCATTCGAGCGTTTGCTCCGGTGGCGAGGCAAACATGGTGAACAGACGCGCGGTGTCCGCACCGTACTGCTCGATCAATGCCTGCGGGTCAATGCCGTTATTTTTCGACTTGGACATTTTCTCCACGCCGCCAACGTTCACCGGCTGACCATCGGTACGCAAAGTCGCGCCGATGATGCGGCCTTTGTCATCCGTGGTTACGTCCACGTCCGCCGGATTGAACCAGTCTTTTTTGCCATTATCGTGTTCGCGGTAGTAGGTTTCGTTCAGCACCATGCCTTGCGTGAGCAGATTTTTGAATGGCTCGTTGAATTTAACCAAGCCCAAATCGCGCATGACTTTGGTCCAAAAACGCGCGTACAGCAAATGCAAAATCGCATGCTCAATCCCACCGATGTACTGATCCATCGGCATCCAGTAGTCATTGCGTGCGTCCACCATTTTGTCGGCGCTGTCTGGGCAGGTATAGCGCATGTAGTACCAGCACGAGTCCACGAAGGTGTCCATGGTGTCGGTCTCACGACGCGCTGGTTTGCCACACTGCGGGCAAGCAACATCGGTGAAATCAGCGCGTTTGTTCAATGGATTGCCCGTGCCATCCGGAATGCAATCCTCAGGCAGTTTTACCGGCAAATCGGCTTCGGGAACGGGGACAACGCCACAGCATTCGCAATGAATCAATGGAATCGGTGTGCCCCAGTAACGTTGGCGTGAAATCCCCCAGTCGCGCAGGCGGTAGGTGGTTTTCAGCTCGCCCAAGCCTTTGGCTGCCAAATCGGCGGCGATTTTTTGTACCGCGTCGGCGTGGTTCAGACCATCGTATGCGCCGCTGTGGACGCATTTTGCGTGCTCTTTATCGGCGTACCATTCCTGCCAAGCGTCGGTGGAGAAGGTTTGGTCATTCACATCAATCACTTGTTTGATGGCAATGCCGTATTTTTTCGCAAAGGCAAAATCGCGCTCATCGTGTGCCGGTACGCCCATCACCGCGC
>CAZCDD010000179.1:0-2698 GCA_964497405.1 uncultured Hydromonas sp.
TAGATGAAGAAGTATAGAAATGTTGTACAGATAGTTGGCTATATAAAATATTTATTATTTAACGATAAATATAAAATGAAATGTGAAAGGAGGTGAATTTTATGAGAAAACTTGGAAAAAAAGTAAAGTTAGATAAGAAATCTTTACAGGCATATGCTTTTTGTGTCTGCACTAACTGTCCGTGCCCATCGGGTACAAATTCTTACACTGCTAAATATAACGATTCTGAACGTAAGGCAAAATAAATAAAAGCAGATAGGAATGAAAAAAGGGGTATGGCATCTAGCAATTAGCGGATGCCATACTTTATAAGAGGAAAATTATTATGAAGGAAAAACCATTTATTCATTGTTTTAGAACATATAATTGTTGCTATTTTTATGATTTTAATACAAATGCCATTGTCAGAATACCAGAGAGTGTGTATGTACATTTACAGCATTTGGAAAAAGGGACAGCAAACATTTCAGAATGTGATGCTGATGTGAACGAGATATTAAATAGGTTAACAGAACAAGGTTTTTTATCAAGTCATCATTGGTGTAAAATTGAACATCCGGCTTCAAGGTTACTAGAAAATTATTTAGAAGGATCAGTCCAGTCATTGACGTTGCAAGTTACGCAACAATGTAACTTAAAGTGTGAATATTGTCCATATTCAGGTGGTTTTTATAACAGACAGCATAATAACAGAAAAATGTCTTTTGAAATAGCTAAAAAGGCGATAGATTTTTATTTTTTACATTCCTTTGATATTCCTGATGCACAGATAGGATTTTATGGTGGAGAACCCTTGATTGAGTTTGAAATGATAAGAAGAATTGTGGAATATTGCAACAATGAATATTATGGAAAGAAAATCAGATATTTTGTAACAACAAATGCAACATTGCTTACGGAAGAGAAATTAGACTTCTTGATGAAAAATAATTTTGTATTAACAATTAGTTTGGATGGACCGAGACAATATCATAATAAAAATCGACATAGAGTTGACGATACAGGCTCTTTTGATATAGTCATGGAGAATATAAAAATGGTATATCGGAAATACCATGATAAAAAAGAAAATATACAGTTTAATTGTGTGATTGATCCAGAGGCAGATTTGAAGTGTATCAATGATTTTTTCATTAAAGAAGAGGCTTTAAGGGAATATCGTGTATTGTTTAATTCTATTTCAAGAGAGGGAATCAAGGAAGATGATAAATTTCTTCCTGGAGATTCTTATTTTGAGCAGTATGAATATGAAGTATTCAAAATGATGTATTCTAAATATGGAAAAGTAAAGGGTATTGATGTATCAAATATTGTGGAAACATATTTTTGGCAGATAAAAACCACATATGGAGATAGGAAAATAACAGGGTTACATGAAGAATACTCTCATCCGAGTGGACCATGTATTCCAGGTGTACATAAATTGTTTGTAGATGTACTGGGTAATTATTATCCTTGTGAGAAAGTGTGCGAAGAATCGAAGGATATGATAATTGGAAATGTTGAAAGTGGTTTTGATAAGTCACAAGTAGACAAATTACTAAATATAGGGAAAATGACAGAAGTACAGTGTAAAAATTGTTGGTGTGCAAAATATTGTTTTGTATGTGCAGTTCATTTAAAACAAGGACAAGCTAACAACATGGCACAAAAACTGGATCATTGTGCAAAGGCGAAAGCATCGGTTGAGAATGATTTTATAGATTACTGCATATTGCAGGAAATCAATGGATTTGATGAAAATATAACTATTTTGTAGGAGGTCGAGATGAAAAAAAAGAAAGCAATGCTATTTCCATATGATACATCTCTTCTTCATATGGTTATTCATAGAGATACAATCAATGAATATGAAATTGTCAAAGTAGTTTCGTTAAAGAGCTGGGGGTATTGTGGAGCAGATGCAGGAGCAAAGCTTGGTGTAAGTACAGGCGTTATGGTAACAGATGATTTTCAGAAAGCACTTGCGGAAGTAGAAATAGTGATTGTTGCAGATACCAATATTCCGTTGGAACACAATCAGATAAATATGTACACGGAGATAATAAAGAGTGCAGGAAAGCAGTTTTTAGATATTAGATATGAGTCTCAAGAGAATGATAAAATGACATTTAATGAAGATTTATATTCAGATGGAATACCTAAGATTCGGGACATAGATAAACCATTAGTTATGATTGTTGGTACAGGTGCAAATACCGGAAAATTTGATATTCAGCTTAGAGTCAGAGAAATGTTTTTAAGTGGAGGATATAAAGTATCACAAATAGGCAGCAAATCTTATTGTGAGCTTTGGGGATTTCACAGTTTTCCTGATTTTATGAATAAAACCCTTAATGCTGCAGAAAAAATTGTGAGATTTAATCACTATGTGAATTATATTGCAAATTCTGAAGACGCAGATATTGTGATTGTTGGGGTGCCTGGTGGTGTAGTACCAATTAGCAATAAATTATTTGATGATTTTGGAATTATGAATTATATGGTTGCAAATGCAGTAAAACCAGATTATGTAATATTGAATACCGGATTTGTGGATTACAACAATAATTATGTAGAAACGATGGTAAAGGCATTGAAATATAGGCTGGATTATGATGTGGACAGTGTATTTTTATCAAATTTCTATATCAACTGGGAGGCGACAGACTCATTAGATAGGCTTGTATATATGACACTTCCAGTGAATGTAGTGGAT
>CAZCDD010000180.1:0-2664 GCA_964497405.1 uncultured Hydromonas sp.
GTGTCGCCATGCCGTTGTCCTTCAGCGTTTGCCAGACATTCAGCAATTCTTTTTGTGGCACGTCGGCGAGTACGAGGTTTTGTTCATGCGAAATACGCAGCTCACCAAACCCGTAACGATCGGCCAAATCTGCCACCACGCGCATTTGCGCCACGGTTGCATCGCCCGGCGCAATGTCGTTTGCCTTGAACGACAGTACGACGCTGGTGTAGCCCGCGCGTTTGTGCGCGCGTGTGTTGCGAATGCGCCATTTGGTAAAGGCGACGTTATCGCTGTAGTCGCTGTGATTGAAATCAACCTCGCTCAACGCCTCATATGCCGGCTCGGTGAAGTAGGCGGCGACGCGGTTCAGCTCGGCTTGCGTCAAGGTTGCAGGGCCGTTTTCGAGGTGTTTGAATTCCGCTTCCACTTGGCGCGTGAACTCTTCCAAGCCCAAAGCCTTGAGCAAAATTTTGATGCGCGCTTTGTATAAATTGTCGCGGCGGCCGTGGCGGTTGTACACACGCAAAATTGCTTCGCAGTAACTCATCATGTGCGGCCACGGTAAAAATTCGCGCACGGTCGAGCCGATCATTGGCGTGCGTCCCAAACCGCCGCCAACCGAAACGCGAAAGCCCAATTCGCCCGCATCGTTTTTGAGCAGATACAAACCGATGTCATGCGCGAATGTTACCGCACGATCTTCGCGGGAGGCGCACATGGCGATTTTAAATTTACGCGGCAAGGTGGCGAACTCTGGATGCAGCGTACTCCACTGACGCAAGATTTCGCAGAACGGGCGCGGGTCGGCGTATTCATCGGCAGCCACACCGGCGAACTCATCTGTGGTGATGTTGCGCACGCAAGCGCCTGAGGTCTGAATGGCGTGCATTTCCACATCGGCGAGCATTTGCAGGATGTCGGCGGTGTCTTCTAACTTCGGCCAGTTAAACTGCACGTTTTGGCGCGTGGTGAAATGCGCATAGCCTTTATCGTATTGCTCGGCGATTTGTGCCAATGCACGCAGTTGTGTGCTGGACAACAAACCGTATGGCACGGCGACGCGCAGCATCGGTGCGTGGCGTTGGATATACAGGCCATTTTGCAGGCGCAATGGGCGGAACTCATCCTCGGATAGCTCGCCTGCGAAAAAACGACCCAGCTGATCGCGGTATTGGTTCACGCGTTCTTGAACAATGGTTTGGTCTATGGTGTTGTAACGATACATAATGATCCAGCTCGATTAGAATAATTTAGAAAGGTTATACAGGCTCACACAGCTAATCAGGCAGCCCACCAGAATCAACAAGGTTTTGGTAGAAAAATGGCGGGTCGCATAAGCGGCAAACGGTGCAGCGAACAAACCACCGATGACCAAACCCGCGACAATCGCCCACACCTGACCATCCAGTAAAGTGAAAAATGCCGTTGCCGAAGTCACGGTCAAAAAGAACTCCGCAAAATTGACCGAACCAATCGTCGTGCGTGGATTGTGACCCGAGCCAACCAATGACGTGGTCACAATCGGTCCCCAACCACCGCCGCCAACGGTATCCATGAAACCACCGAAAATCGCCAGTGGCGCGACTTTTTTCGACTCAACATCGGTTTTCAAAGCGATGCGGCGAAAAGCCTTGCTCAAAACATACAGCCCCATGATCAACAGATAACCGTTGATATACGGTTTGATGATTTTGCCATCCACGTTGGTAATGACATAAGCACCCAGCAGGACACCGATGATGCCCGGAATCAACAGGTTCAAAAACAACTTTCTGTTCACATTCCCCAGTTTCGCGTGCGAAATACCCGAAACCCCTGTAGTAAACACCTCGGCCAAATGCGTTGCGCCGGTAGCGAGCGCAGGTGAAGCACCAGAGGCCAAAAGAAAAGAGCTGGCGGTAATGCCATACGCCATCCCCAAAGCACCATCCACAACCTGCGCCAACAGACCGACCAGAAGGGCACTCCAGAACACACGGCTGTTCAATGTTTCGGTAATCAACTCAATGCCGGAGGTTTGATGATGACCAAAAAACAACTTACCCACCAAAAATGCCGCCAACCCAACCAAAATAGCGATGCTCACATACATGGCTATTTGTAAAATCGGATGAGCGCTTGCTTCGGCAATTTGCCGTTCTAATGGCGGCAAGCCCAGAACTTCATGCTCGTGATTGACTGGACTCTCGGAGAAATCTAAATCTCGAATTTTCATAAAACTTCCTCTGAATTATGAATTATTAATAATAAAAAAGAATTAACAATCCAATTCTATATTATTTCAATATAAATAAAAAATAATTAAAACTGTTCTTTATATATCAAAATCTAATATGGTTTCGATTTTATTATACTTCTTTCATTTGGTTTTCCATGCTTTGAAAAAGAAAAGGTCAGCAAAAATTTGCTGACCTTAACGGGTGCGTCGAGTGAAATGCACCACGCATTTAAAGGATATACGTCGTTGATTTTATGATTTTTTATGACTTATCGCTGCTTCCTAAATTTCGCTGAAATCAATATGAAAAAGACAATAAAAAAGAGGCGTTGAATAAAACAAACGCCTCTTTAAGCATACATCGCTGGTTAAATAACCAAGAAGTCTGATCTGCCCTCGATTTGACGGACACGGTAATACCCCCTAAAAGGGCGGCATCTAAAAGTAGAATCAACACAAGTCCT
>CAZCDD010000181.1:0-2619 GCA_964497405.1 uncultured Hydromonas sp.
GCGCCTTTGTCATCCGTCGCATCTGCTTGTGGTGTATTTTTGGCTTGGGTTTTAGGCATGGCAGTCATAGTGAACTCCTCAGTCGGTGCATTGATTATAGCATTTGTTTCTATTAAAACAAAAATTGTTTTAATTATTTGTTTTCTATGCTGTTGATTGCGTGTTCTTTGGGGTGTTGGTTGGTACGCGTTTCTTGTATCATGCGGCATAATCAATTTTTCTAATTTTTTTGCCGATAACCATGTGGATAGATACACACACGCATTTTGATGCACGAGAGTTCGATGCGAGCCGCTCGCAGGGCTGGGTGCGCGCGCGTGAGTTGGGTGTGGCGGCGCAGGTGATTCCGGCGGTGGCGCCGTTTAATTTCGCCACCGTGCGCGAGGTGGCGCACGCGCATGAGGGGAGTTTTTATGCGTTAGGCATTCATCCGATGTATGTGATGGACTTGCCTCGTGAAGAATCAATTTCGACTTTGCGAGCGGCGATAGTATCCAGTCTGGATGATGCGCGCTTCGTGGCGGTGGGTGAGATCGGTCTGGATGGTTTTGTTACGGATTTGGATTGGGACACGCAGGTGTGGTTTTTACGCGAGCAGCTGAAATTGGCGCGTGAATTTGATTTGCCGGTGTTGCTGCATGTACGTCGTGCGGTGGATCCGGTGGGTAAATACTTGCGTGAGTTGGGCGTGACGCGCGGCATCGCCCATGCGTTTAACGGCAGTGATGTGCAGGCCGATGTGTTTGTGAATATGGGGCTGCATCTGGGCTTTGGTGGAACGCTGACGTATGAGCGCTCGCGCCAGATTCGTCGGCTGGCGGGGAATTTGCCGCTCGAATCCATCGTGATTGAGACCGATGCGCCGGATATTCCGCCGAGTTGGTTAAACGCAGGCGAGGCGAATTATTCGTATCATTTGCCTCGGATTGCGCAGGTGTTGGCCGAGGTGCGCGGCATTGCGCAGGCGGAGTTGTCTGCGGCTTTATGGCGCAATACGCTGAACGTTTTGCCGCGGCTGCGTGCGGTTTTGCCTGAGGTTTAACAGTGCATTGGCCGTGGCGTGCATTGCTTCATGCGGTGGCGGCTGTATGTGCGGTTTGCGCGGCGTTTGCCATCGGGCGGCCGATGGTGGGTGTGGGTTGGTTGGGCGCTTGCGTCGTTGTTTTGTTAATTTGGTGGGTTCTCCGCCGTTATTTTTCCTTTAAAAAGTGGTGGGTCTATGAGCTGATCGGCGTGGTGCTGTTCGCTGCGCTGATGTTCGCATGGACGAGCGTGCGCTGGCATGAGCGCAGCGCGCGCGAGATTCCCGATCAGTGGAATCGCACGGTGCAGATGCTGGAGCTGCGGATTACCGCTATGCCGACGCGCACGGATTATGGCTGGCGGATGTTGGTTCAGCCAACGGCGGCACAACGCGAGCGTCTGCCAAATATGCCCGCGCAGATGTCGCTGTCGTGGAGCGATGATGATTTACCGAGCGGTGGGATAGCTGCGATTCGCGTCGGGCAAACGTGGCGACTGCCGCTGCACATCCGCACGCCGCATGCGACGCGCAACGAGGGGGTATTTGACCCAACGCGCTATTGGCTGGCGAATGACATCGAGGCACTGGCGTATGTGCGGGTGTACAAGGACACGCCGCCCGAGCGATTGCCGCGGTTGCTGGGCACTGATTCGGGCGTGGTGGCGGCGATTGAGAACTGGCGGTTTGATACTTTGCAGCAGATGGATTTGGCTTTGGCGGGGACGAATTCGGGTGAAGCAGCGGGCTTGTTCAAAGCCCTTGCACTGGGCGATCAGGCGGCGATTTCGGGCAAACAGTGGCAGTTGTTTCAAGACACGGGCGTGACGCATTTGGTCAGTATTTCGGGGCTGCATGTGACCTTGCTGGCGGGGATCTTGGCATGGCTGGCACAACGGCTTTGGCGGCGCAGTGCGTATTTGACCGAGCTCATTCCGGTTCTGTATGTTGCTCAGTGGGTCGGTCTGATTGGGGCGCTGCTGTATGCCTTGGTTTCAGGCTGGGGTTTGCCTGCACAACGCACGGTGTGGATGCTCGCATTGTGGTTGTTTTTATCGCGCTTGGGCGTGGCGCATTCGGGACTGCGGGTGCTGGCGTTGAGCGTGCTGTGGGTACTGATTGTTGATCCGTTTGCGGTGTTGTCGGTCGGATTTTGGCTGTCCTACGGTGCGGTGGCGTGGCTGATCGTGGCGTTTGATTCGGTGACGATAGAGCACAATGAAGTCTTGAATGATGCGCCGAGAGGACGGCGCTTGTTGCGCTGGCTGGTGGGTGTGAGCGGGGCGCAGTTGGGTATCTCGTTGTCACTGCTCCCCATGACCTTGCTTTTTTTCCGGCAGGCCTCTTTGCTCGGTGTATGGGTGAATTTCATCGCGATTCCGCTGGTGTCTATTCTGTTGCTGCCGTTGTTTTTGAGCGTGGGCGTGTTGGCACTGTTGGGCTGGGCGCAGCCTGTGCAGTGGATGGCGCTGGTTTTGCAAACGGTATTGCACGGTTTGCAGGCCATCGCACCTCTGGCACAGGGGCAAACATGGAGCGGGCGCATCGAGTGGTGGCAGGTGCTGGCGGTGTTTGTGTTGTCCTTGGTGTTGGTCGTG
>CAZCDD010000182.1:0-2574 GCA_964497405.1 uncultured Hydromonas sp.
TATGTAATTATAAAATCCCGGAATCTGCAGGTAAGCGGATTTCCGGGATTTTTAACAGTAAGTATCATTGTACGCTCAACAGTGGATTTCTCTTTTCTTTTATATTCCTAAGTAAATTCCAGTTCTAACTGCATACCTTCCACTAAAGGAATATTGCAAATTAACCAACACTGCTGTCTGAATCAAACTTGTACATTCATAAACAAATAACGGAATCACTGAAACACATACCCCTATTAGAGAAATGCTGCTACAAATTGCACTAATAAATGTGGTTGCTAAAATACTTATTATCGTATTGGTAATTTTTTCGTCGAAATTTTCATAAAAATTAAGTGCATATAATTGACTACTAACATAATCTAGCGTTCCTTGTGTTAATTCTTCTTCATCCGAGGCTATTGCGTGATGACCTACAATATATGATTTTATCAGTGGTGTAATTGTTGATAACGCACTAATTGTATTATAACCGTTTACTGCTGCCATAGTAGCATCATTTATACCCTGATCAATAATTTGATCTACAGTATTAATTGCGTTAATAGAACTAAAATAGTCACAATTAGAATAGATAGTAGCTCCCAAGTTTGCTACTTCTGTTGCCCAACTTGATAAATGTGCACTATTTAAAAAAGTATTATATGCACTTATATCACTAGAGGAAATAATAAATGGCAAATCATTAGCAGTTGGTGCTCTGCCGGGACCATCAACGTAATGTGATAAATATAAATATGTTAGGTAATTTCCAAAATCTGTTCCATTGGCATCACTTCCCTCATAATAATCGGAATGGAAATACTGTAATGCAACTCCATATATATTTTCTAGACGTTCTTTTTGAACAATATCAGAACTTGGTAAATTACCATTGTAACTACTGTACACAGACATTTGTGGCTCGTCTACTGTTTCTGCCACAAATGTTCCCGTATACGGAATTGTCTGCGTAGATGTTTGTGCATAAAAACCATTTTCTCTTGGAGTCAACTGAAATAATTCACTTATATCTGCCTCTGATAATCCTATTCCCTCTAATTGAACTACTATACTTTCCACTCCATCAAAAATAGTCCCAAGTTGTTGTGATGTAAGTGTAGAATTTGTGACCGCATAAACTGATAGCGACTGAGATACAACGAAACAAATTGCTACGATGATGGCACATAATGAAAGTTCTCTTTTTTTAACCATACTGTTACCCTCCTAGATTTCGTTCTAATTTTTCTCTACTCCATTGATAACTTAGTTTTTTTAACAATCCATCGTTTTCTACTACTACCTTTGCAATCACCTCCCCCTTTTCGTATATGTAATAAATACGTTTCGTTTCAGATACCACGTCAATTTCACTGAGCTGATATCTTTTGTATATAGAATTATTTTCTTGAACAATTTGTTTAATTAAATCATCTAAATTATCTTCATTTTTTCTGATATAGTATACAAGAGTGAAATCACCTTCATGTTTATAATCATGCTCGTCATATATGGACGCCGCCTCAAAATAATCATATTCGCCAAAATTCAATCCATAATAATCCAAAACTCTATCAAATGTATTATTTACTCCTGATGCCGAACCCATCATAAGACAAAACAAACCAAAAAATGATGTCCAAAAAACATATATAAGACAATATATTTTTTTGCTCTTTATATTTTCCCTATCACGATGTCTTCCATAACAAATCACATTCGTGATTTGCTTGGGGAAAAATAGCGTGATAAAAATTGAAAATATTGCATATAATAATCCCATAATAGTTTCTCCCATTTCTTATTATGCCGTAGCCCACTATAATACGTCGCAAACTATGTTGTAGATGTCCTTACAAGAAAGACTTCTATAAAGCACTAGAAAATTTGAAAAATCCAAAGGTGCAATTGTAATCACGGCTATTAACACATTGAAAGTTCCAAATGGACCCAACGAATTTCATAGGGTATTTTTTTCCATTTTGATGAATAGCCGTTTTTGAAGAACTCAATATTGTGTATTCTTGGCATTTATATATTTGGGTGAATCATTCAATTTTAATGATATCATATCTTTTCGAATTTACCACTTTATATATATCTGTAAACTTTATTTATCATAATATTAAGACAACTATATCATTTATATCATGCCTTGTCAATTTTTATCAAAATCCACTCATACAAAAGAAAAATTTGTATATCATGCACAATAATATTGTTCTTAAATATGATAAGAAGCGTGTGTGGCATGGCGAAGAAGAAGTGCATCTCACATCACGCGAATGGAAAATATTAGAACTTTTGGCGAAAAATCAGGGAAAGATTGTAACAAAAGAAGTTATTTTAGAACAGGTATGGGATATTGATGAGAATTTTGTGGATACACATGCGGTTACGGTTGTGATAAACAGATTAAGGAAAAAGATAGAGAACAATATGACAGAGCCTGTATACATAAGGAATGTGTTTGGAGTAGGATATACTTTTGGAGAATAGGGTTGGTTTAAAAATAACCTTATTATCATGCGCATATTCTATGGAAAATTCCGCTAAAATATGCTTTAATAGAAGATATATAGCAGTAAAGGA
>CAZCDD010000183.1:0-2572 GCA_964497405.1 uncultured Hydromonas sp.
CACCAATCAGCAGCCGACTTTTTTCAGCGATTTGGCGGAGCAGCAAAACCCCGAATACCTGTGGATCGGCTGTGCTGATTCACGCGTACCGGCGAACGAGCTGATCGGTCTGAAACCGGGTGAAGTATTCGTTCACCGCAATATTGCCAACATCATCGTACACAGTGATTTGAACTGCCTGTCTGTGCTGCAATACGCCATTGATGTGCTCAAAGTCAAACACGTCATCATTTGCGGTCATTATGGCTGTGGCGGCGTGGCCGCGGCGTTTTATAACCGTCGCGTGGGCTTGGTGGATAACTGGCTGCGGCATATTCACGACACCAAAGCGAAATACCACAAACTACTGCCCCATACGATGGATGAACAGATGCAGTTGGATCGTCTGTGCGAATTGAATGTGATTGATCAAGTGTTCAGCGCCGCACAAACCACCATCATTCAGGATGCGTGGGATCGTGGCCAAAACGTCACGGTACATGGCTGGGTCTATGATCTGCACGATGGCCTGCTGCATTCGCTCGGCTTGGAAGTTTCAAACACCGAAGATTTGCAACGACAATCCAAAGCGGTATTTGAACGGATGGCTCAACCAGAATTGAGATGACATCAAACGCTTTTTAACCTTTTCCCATTACAACAATAATCAAAATAATGAACACCGCTACTGTAGAAACCACCACACACACTGCTTCAAACTTGGTTCACCAGCCTTTTGGCTGGTTTTTATTATTCATTTTTATCGCCGGTTATTATTTCATTGCCACCGAAGATCGCTACCACATTGATAAGGCCAAATCCGCCCTATTCATCGGTACGTTTATGTTCGTACTGATCGGGATGTATTATGTGTGGAAAGGCTGGGATCTAACGCCGTTTGAACAGGCGGTTGACCACATCATTCTCGAAATCGCGGAAATTTTCTTTTTCCTATATGTGGCAATGACTTATATCGAAGCATTGATCGAGCGTGGGGTGTTTCGCGCGCTGCGTACCAAGCTGATTGCCAAAGGCTACTCTTACCCGCAACTGTTTTGGATTACGGGTTTATTGGCGTTTTTCATCTCGCCAGTGGCGGATAATTTAACCACCGCCTTGATTCTATCCACCGTATTGCTGACCATAGATCGTGAAAATAAGGCCTTTTTGGTGCCCAGCGGGATTAATGTCGTAGTCGCGGCCAATGCCGGTGGCGCATGGAGTCCGTTTGGCGACATCACCACGCTGATGGTGTGGGCGGCGGGTAAAGGTGAGTTCGTGGATTTTCTCGCGCTGTTCCCTGCGGCCTTCATCGGCTGGCTGACCACGGCCTACTTACTCAGCCGTTTTGTGCCCAATATTGACCCGCTCGGCGATGGCGACGCGGAGCTGGCGGAAAAAACCGAGGTGCTCAAAGGCGGCAAGATGGTGATTTTCTTCGGTGCGCTGACCTTGGCGTTTGCGGTGCTGGGCAAACAGGTGCTGCATTTACCTCCGATGTGGGGCATGCTGTGTGGCTTGGCGCTGTTGCAGTTGCATTTTTATGTGCTCAAACGCCGCCACGCTCAGGATGTGAATATTTTCCGCATGATGAGCAAGATTGAAAATAATACCCTGCTGTTCTTTTTCGGCATTTTGGCCGCCGTTGGTGCGCTGCACTTCGCCGGTTTTCTGACTTATGCGGCGCAGTTTTATGAGCAGGTCAATCCGACCTGGGTGAATATCGGTGTCGGCTTTTTATCGGCGTTCGTGGACAATGTTCCGGTGATGTCGGCGGTACTCAAGGCGAATCCGAATATCGATCTGGCACAATGGATGTTGGTCACGCTGACGGCGGGGATTGGCGGCTCACTGATTAGTTTTGGCAGCGCAGCCGGTGTTGGCGTGATGGGGAAAATGCATGGCATGTACACCTTCAGCGCGCATATGAAGCTGGCGTGGACTGTGTTGGTCGGCTACATCGTATCGCTCATCATTTGGTACATCCAATTCATTTATTTGGGATGGTTTTAAGCTGTACTGACACAAACTCGCACACAATCCCCTTATATTTTATGTGGGTTTGTGCGAGAATAAACGGATTGAATTAAATATGTCGTTTTACTATTAGCGGTCAATTGAGCCTCCATCCAATTGGCCTCTTTATTATCCACAACGGAGACCTCATGGAACGCTTTGATTTTAATTTCCCGCCTTATGAATTTCTCAATGGTGCCGAACGCGCCAAATTGCAATCAACCGTTGATATCGCCTTTTTTAATGATGAAGATGTGATCATCGAAGCGGATCAGCCGGTTGAATTTTTGTACGTGATTATCAAAGGTCTGGTGCGTGAAGTGAGCATCGGTGATGAGGTTGTGGGGCTGTACCATGCGCGTGATACTTTCGAGGCGCGCGCTTTGGTGGAGGGACAGAGCGCGCACCGCTTCATCGTGCAGGAGCAAGCGCTGGTCTATACCATTCCGAAAGCGACCATTACCGAGCTGATGGAGTCCAACCCGCGCTTCGGTGCGTATTTTTACGCCAGCGTCGCCGATAAACTCTCCAGCATGGCGCGCAACAAAAACACGCAGGAAATGGAAAGCCTGATCAC
>CAZCDD010000184.1:0-2557 GCA_964497405.1 uncultured Hydromonas sp.
AGTTGTGAATCAAATCCAAACACGCGCCCATCACCTGCGGCTGGCAGCGCAGGCTATATGGGTCTTGCACACGGTCGTCCTCCAATTCGTGCGAACGGCGGATTTCGCTATTCTCCAGCAGGCTGCGGTACAGGCGCGCGCTGGCGATTTGCCCCGCTTGTCCGCGCACTTCGTGAATGCGCGGGTCGAACGGCGCATCGCTGCCTTTGGCCGCGTCGATCGCCATCGCGCCGACCACCACGCCCGCTTGATACAGACGCTCGGTCATGAACAAGCCTTGCAACGCCAGTGCGGTCGAGACCTGCGTACCGTTGATCAACGCCAGCCCTTCCTTCGCCGCCAGCACCACCGGCGTGATGCCCGCTTGCGCCAATGCGCTTTTGGCATCGACAGTTGCACCGTTCACCAGCACCTGTCCTTCGCCCATGATCGCCAGCGTCATGTGCGACAGTGGCGCAAGGTCACCCGAGGCACCGACCGAGCCTTTTGCCGGAATCAGCGGCGTAATACCGGCGTTAAACACCGCAATCATGGTGTCGATCACTTCTGCGCGAATGCCGGAGTAACCGCGTGCGAGGCTGGCGATTTTCATCAGTAAAATCAAGCGCACCACCGCTGGCGGCAGCGCCTCACCCGTACCGACCGAATGCGACAAAATCAAATTGCGCTGCAACTGCATCAGTTGCTCAGCGGGAATGCGCTTTTTCGCCAGCAGGCCAAAACCGGTGTTGATGCCGTAAGCCGCCGCATCGCGCGACAAAACCTGCTCAATCGCCTGCGCCGAAGCGTGAATCGCGTCGTAGGCTTCAGTGGCCAGACGAATCTGAACCGGCTGTTGCCACACCTGACGCAGTTCGGCCAAAGTCATGTGTCCCGGTTGGATGATGAGGGTGTGTGCTGTGTGTTGTGTCATCGTTAATATCCTCTTTTAATTATTTGATCATGGGCAAATTCAAACCATTGCGTTGCGCACAGGCAATCGCACTGTCGTAGCCCGCATCGGCATGACGCATCACGCCCGAGCCACAATCGTTGACCAGCACCCGCGCCAGACGCTGCGCCGCCGCATCCGTACCATCGGCAACAATCACCACGCCCGAGTGCTGCGAGTAGCCCATGCCCACACCACCACCATGATGCAGCGACACCCAGGTTGCGCCACCCGCAGTATTGAGCAACGCATTGAGCAGCGGCCAGTCGGACACCGCGTCCGTGCCATCTTTCATGCTTTCGGTTTCGCGGTTCGGCGAAGCGACCGAGCCGGTATCCAAATGATCGCGACCAATCACTATCGGCGCTTTGAGCTCGCCGTTTTTCACCATTTCGTTAAACGCCAGTCCCGCGATGTGTCGTTCACCCAAACCGAGCCAGCAAATTCGCGCCGGCAAGCCTTGGAACGCGATGCGCTCTTTCGCCATGTCCAGCCAACGATGCACGCCTTTATTCTCAGGGAACAGCTCTTTGATTTTCGCATCGGTTTTGTAAATATCTTCAGGGTCGCCCGACAACGCCACCCAGCGAAACGGCCCTTTGCCTTCGCAGAACAGCGGGCGGATGTAGGCAGGTACAAATCCGGGGAAGTCAAACGCGTTCGTCACGCCTTGATCAAAGGCGACTTGGCGAATGTTATTGCCATAGTCCACCGTCGGAATGCCCATGGCATGAAAATCGAGCATGGCCTGCACATGCTGTGCGCACGACTGCGCCGCCGCCTCAGTCAAGCGTGCATGCTGCGCGTGGTCGCTTTGTGCGGCTTTCCACTGCGCCACCGTCCAGCCGATCGGCAGATAGCCGTTGATCAAATCATGCGCCGAGGTTTGATCGGTGACCAAATCAGGCTGGATGCCACCCTGCTGTGCACGTTTGACCAGCTCAGGCAAAATCTCCGCCGCGTTGCCAAGCAAGCCGATGGATACCGCTTCGCCACGCGCGCAATGATGTTGGACCAAGGCCAGCGCGTCGTCTAAATCTTTCGCCTGTTTGTCGAGATAACGCGTGCGCAAACGAAAATCAATGCTGCTTTGCTGGCACTCGATATTCAGTGACACCGCGCCCGCGAGCGTCGCCGCCAGTGGCTGAGCACCACCCATGCCGCCCAGACCAGCGGTCAAAATCCAGCGCCCTGCCCAGTCGCCGCCGAAATGCTGACGACCGGCTTCCATGAAAGTCTCGTATGTGCCCTGCACAATGCCCTGCGAGCCGATATAAATCCAGCTACCGGCGGTCATTTGCCCGTACATGAACAAACCCTTGCGATCGAGCTCGTTAAAATGTTCCCAGTTCGCCCATTTTGGCACGAGGTTCGAGTTCGCCAGCAGTACGCGCGGCGCATCGGCATGGGTTTTGAACACGCCGACCGGCTTGCCCGACTGCACCAGCAGCGTTTCATCCTCGTTCAGATTTTTCAGCGTCGCCAAAATGTTGTCGTAGCACGCCCAGTCACGCGCCGCACGACCGATGCCTCCGTACACCACCAGATGCTGCGGATTCTCCGCGACCTCGGCATCCAGATTGTTTTGAATCATGCGGTACGCCGCCTCGGTCAGCCAGTTTTTAC
>CAZCDD010000185.1:0-2542 GCA_964497405.1 uncultured Hydromonas sp.
ATCGCATGGATCATCATCACCGCCGTATTTTTGTACAAAATCACGGTTAAAACCGGCCAATTCGACGTGATTCGTGCCTCGGTCGTTTCCATTACCGAAGACCAACGACTGCAAATGCTGCTGGTCGGCTTCTCCTTCGGCGCATTCTTAGAGGGCGCCGCGGGCTTTGGCGCACCGGTAGCGATTACCGGCGCATTGTTGGTCGGCTTGGGTTTTAATCCACTGTACGCTGCGGGCTTGTGTTTGATCGCCAATACCGCGCCGGTCGCGTTCGGCGCGATGGGCATTCCCATCACCGTCGCCGGCCAAGTATCCGGTTTGGATCCGTACCACATCGGTCAGATCGCCGGTCGTCAATTGCCGATTTTATCCATCATCGTGCCGTTTTGGTTGGTCGCCATGATGGACGGTATGCGCGGCATTCGTCAAACCTGGCCAGCGATTTTGGTTGCAGGCGTGTCGTTTGCGGTTACTCAATTCTTGACCGCCAACTTCATCGGCCCTGAATTGCCAGACGTGACCTCTGCTCTGGTCAGCTTGATCTGTTTGTCCTTGTTCCTGAAAAAATGGCAACCGAAAGAAATCTTCACCTTTGATGGCATGCGCCAACCGAAACCTCTGGGTTCTGCGGCGAAAGAATACAGCACCGGCCAAGTCATCAAAGCCTGGTCACCGTTTGCAATTTTGACCGTATTCGTGACCATCTGGACGATCAAACCCTTCCAAGCGTTTTTGGACAGCTTCAGCACCTTCAAATTCGCATGGCCGGGATTGGACAAACTGGTCATCAAAGCCGCACCGATTGTGGCCAATCCTAAGCCTTACGATGCCGTGTATAAACTGAACTTGCTCGGCGCCGTCGGCACAGCGATTTTGCTCTCAGCCATCGTGTCCATCATCATCCTCAAGATGAAACCGGCAGATGCATTCAAAACTTTCCGCGAAACCTTGCACGAATTGCGCTTCCCGATTTTGTCCATCGGTTTGGTACTGGCCTTTGCATTCGTAGCGAACTACTCCGGTTTGTCCTCAACCTTGGCCTTGGTACTGGCAGGCACAGGCGTGGCGTTCCCGTTCTTCTCACCATTCTTGGGTTGGCTGGGCGTATTCTTGACCGGCTCGGATACATCATCCAATGCACTGTTTGGCTCACTGCAAGCCTCCACCGCGCATCAAATTGGTGTAGACCCTAACCTCACCGTCGCAGCCAACACCACCGGTGGCGTGACCGGCAAAATGATCTCTCCACAATCGATCGCCGTAGCGTGCGCTGCAGTCGGCTTGGCGGGTAAAGAATCGAACCTGTTCCGCTTTACGGTCAAACACAGCCTGATTTTGTGTACCTTCGTCGGTATTTTGACGGTACTGCAAGCGTATGTTGTACCGTGGACATTGATTTTGTTCAGTAAGTAATTTTATCGACGCAATAAACAAGGGGCTGAATCATTCAGCCCCTTGCTCTTCTGTTAATAAGCTTTAGGTTTTACCCCTCGCCCGTTTACGGGAGAGGGGCAAGGGGAGAGGGTGATTATTAACGATTTAATTTCAAATAATTAATGACTACCCCTATCCCTATATCCCTCTCCCCAAGGGGAGAGGGACTTTTTCAACAACCGCATTTGAGGTCGTAGTTAGGGCATAGGTCGGATATGTGTATCCGACACGGACGCCAACGCAGTTCCGAATATTTAAGCCAACGCATCCAATAATTTTTGATGCACACCACCAAAGCCACCATTGCTCATCACCAGCACATGATCGCCCGGATGTGCTTGTGCTTTGACCGCTTGCACCAATGCACTCAGATCGTCAAATGCACGCGCTTTCTCGCCCAGCGGCGATAAGGATTCGGCCAAATCCCAGCCGAGTGCGTCTTTGCCCTCGCTCGCGCCGTAGCCAAACACGAGGTCGGCCTCAACCAGCGAGTCGGGCAATTGCGATTTCATCACACCGAGTTTCATGGTGTTTGAGCGCGGTTCGAGTACCGCGAGAATACGTGCATTGCCCACGCGTTTGCGCAAGCCTGCCACCGTGGTGGCAATCGCCGTCGGATGATGGGCGAAATCGTCGTACACGGTAATGTCGTTGACCACGCCTTTGACTTCCATGCGGCGTTTCGGCATAAGGTAGCGGCTCAATGAGGCTATCGCAGTTTGCGGCGCCACGCCGACGTGACGCGCCGCGGCAATCGCGGCAATGGCGTTCAGACGATTGTGCGCACCGGTGACGTCCCACGTCGCGCGACCTTGCAATTGACCATCGAGCACCACGTCAAAGCTGTCATCCGCACCGACGTTGGTCACTTGCCAATTGGCGCTGACGGCATCATCGCCAAAGCGCACCACCGGCGTCCACGCGCCTTTGGCCAGCGTTTCATCCAACGATGCTTCGTGGGCGTTTGACACGATCAGCCCTTTGTGCGGAATCGTGCGCACGAGGTGGTGAAATTGCGTTTGAATCGCCGCCAGATCAGGGAAAATATCGGCGTGGTCGAATTCGAGATTATTCAAAATCGCCGTGCTCGGACGGTAGTGCACAAACT